>CAXTSF010000064.1:0-14426 GCA_964246865.1 uncultured Terriglobus sp. | reverse complement strand
GTGCATCTTCGCTGGAGCGTGCCGGACCGGTCCACCGACGACCTGCCGCTCACCGGCAAGCACGGTGCCGGTGCCATGCAGGTCGACCTCTGCCGTTCTATTGCAGAATCCACTTGCCAGCCGCTGCAAACTCTTCCCGCGCAGGCCGGAGTCTCTGCGGGCGCCGAAGACGATCTCCCGCCGGAGCTGCTCGCCGGGCCGCCGGCCGCGCTCACCTATCGCATCACCCTCCGCAATGCCGAAGGACGATTCGATCCGGCATCGCCGGAGGCCGTCGCAGCCTCAGGACCGGCACCCCCTCCCGTTGCCGGTCTCCGGGCAGAGAGCCGCGCCGATGGGGTCCACCTCCTCTGGCAGCTGTCCGCCGTCGCTGGGCAGCCGGATACCGCTGGCAGTGAACTCCTTCTCGACCGCACCGTTGTGCCCGACCAGCCGGCAGGCGGCATCTCCGGCCCGCACCCAAAGGAGCCGAGTGGCAGAACCCGGCCCGATTCCACGGCGGCTGCCGCGCAACGCTTACTCGTACGGCAGGACCGTGGTGGTGCCGTCGACCCCAATGCCGCTCTTGGCAGTGTCTACGGGTACAGGGTGCAGCGGGCGCGTTCCGTGCCTCTTCCCAGCGGGCATACCGCCACCATCTACGGGGCACCGGCCACCATCACAGTCGACCGGCGCAGCGACGCCTTCCCGCCCGCAACACCGAAAGGCCTGGTCGCCATCGCCGTGGCTCCCCCACAGGACGGTATAGCCGCCCTGGTCAATCTCTCCTGGGAGCAGAACGCTGAGCCCGATCTGCGGGGCTACTTCGTCTATCGCACCAGGCCGGGCAGCAATGAGGCGCCTCAGCGCCTAAATTCCACACCCACTGCGCTGCTCAGTATCGACGATCCCTCGGCGCAGCCGGAACAGTACCGCTACAGCGTCTCCGCCGTGAACACCAGTGGCCTGGAGAGCCCGCGCTCCGTCGAAGTCTCCGCGCATTAAACTCAGGCCGATCGCCGATCTTCACGGCAACGTCATCTCCGGTGTCGAATCACCGCTGCTTGCGGCGTATCATCTTAAGTCTCAGAGCTTCTCCAAGGAGATTGACCATGGCCTCACTTTTAGAGCAGTTGAAACAGTACACCACCGTGGTTGCCGACACCGGCGACATGCAATCCATGGAGAAGTTCAAGCCCACCGATGCCACCACAAACCCTTCCCTCATCACTGCAGCGGCGGGCATGCCTGCCTACGCCGGCATCGTCGACGATGTCCTGAAGACCGCGAAAGAAAAGGCCGGGGCCAATGCTGATGACAAGGCCGTAGCTGCCGCCGCCTTCAAGACTCTCGCCGTCGCCTTCGGCCGCAAGATCCTGGACATCGTTCCCGGCCGCGTCTCCACCGAGGTCGATGCACGCCTGTCCTACGACGGGGAAAAGACGATGGAGGTCGCACGCGACATCATCCGGCAGTATGAGGAGGCCGGCGTAGACCGCAAGCGCATCCTCATCAAGATTGCGTCCACGTGGGAGGGCATTCAGGCCGCGCGGCAACTCGAGCAGGAGGGCATTCATTGCAATCTCACCCTCCTCTTTGGCGTCCACCAGGCCATTGCCTGCGCCGAAGCCAAGGTGACTCTCATCTCGCCCTTCGTCGGACGCATCCTTGACTGGTACAAGAAGGACACCGGCAAGGACTACGAGGGTGCCGACGATCCAGGCGTCCAGTCCGTGACACGGATCTACAACTACTACAAGAAGTTTGGCTACAAGACCGTGGTGATGGGCGCATCCTTCCGCAATCTGTCGGAGATCCAGGAGCTTGCCGGCTGCGACCTGCTCACCATCTCACCCAAGCTGCTTGAGGAACTCAACTCCACCGAGGGCAACCTGCCCCGCAAGCTCGACCCGGCAAAGGCACAAAGCCTGCAGATGGATAGGATTCCAATGGATCAGGCCACGTTCGAGAAGATGCACGCGGAAGATCGCATGGCCCACGACAAGCTGAAGGAAGGTATCGAGGGCTTCTCCAAGGCTCTGGAGGAACTGGAGCAGCTCCTCGCCAAGCGTCTCAAGGAACTGCCGCAGCCCGCGCACGCGTAGCCCGGTAGAGCCGGACCCATAGGACTCCGATCCTGTTCACGAGCGCAACCAATTTACCCCTGCTCTGCGTATAAATGGCGACCCTTCACGGGGTCGCCATTTCTCTGTCCGCTGCAAAGAGCCTTTCCCCACTCCGTAGGAATGCAGCGTCCGGTCCTGACACTGAATGTTGCGGGGGATGCTTCTACAGAGCTGGCTCGCACAGGGCATCACGAAGGACAGGATTCGCCCTGAAGAGCGGATGCCTTGGGGTTAGTAGGCCCGAGGCGATTCCTTCTCGAGGAGGTGAGGTCCATGCGACCCTTGCGGGTCAGGTGGGGAGCATGTTCGTGAGTGTTGCCGGAGAGATTTCTTCTCTGCGACTGCGAACTCCTCTTGTTGCTCAGCCCGCTGGGCTACCGATCCTCCACCGTTCCTCGTCTGCCAGCACGGGGAGACCATCGCCGGCAACCGATCCTGCAACAACGTCAGCCCACCAGCGATACAAAGCTTACTCGCCGCTTCTGCACCGACTCGCACGCACAAACATCGTTTTCGTCCCGAACGGGTCACCCGGCAGCGCTATTGCCGTGCACGGCGCGTACACAATGGCCGGTTGCGCATCCTCAAGCGGCTGCTCCGCACCGGCCGCCATCACCTGCAACGGATAGTGCGCGAGGAACGCCTCTGAGCGGAAGCCGACACGTGGTTCATACGTCTCCCGCGGGTGATCCAGCGCGACCGCCGAAAACTGGCCCGACTGGTAGGCATGCTCCAGCGCATCCAGTAGCGCACGGTTCCGCTCGCTGCGCGGCCTGGCCGCCACCGCATCCAGGCTGTCCATCTCCGGATGCACGGGCTTGCCTGCGAGCACGCTGTCCCAGCTGTGGTTCACCACCCACACGTCGCCGGGAGCCCGCCGCAGTTGCTCAAGAAATGCGGTGCGGTACGCCAGCGCCTCGCGCGACGGCACATACCGCCCAGGGTTGTACACATGTGCGAACAGCTGCGTTGAAGCAAGCAGCAGTACAGCCACCTTGGCGCGCTCCCGCCAGCGGCGCTCCGGCAAAAGCTCCGCCCACCGCAACACACGCTCCAGCCCCAGGCCAAACAGCACGGCGGACCACGCATACGCAGGCATCACGGCATTCAGGACCGCGCCCGCGTGTCCCCGCACAAAACCGGTCACGGCAAACACGAACAATGAGGTGAGCAGATAAAACTGAAATCGCCCGTCGCGCGATCGTGCAGGCCGCACCAGCAGGCCGAGGACAGCCAGACAGAGCGCAATGCCAACGACGGCAAACAGGTCAGACGGCACATAGAGCACGGCTTGCCGCCACACCCAGCTAAGCTGCCCCGCTGTGCCGAAGACATAGAAGCGGTACCAGCCGGCAAACACCCGGTCGAGCCACAGCACGGATGCACCCGTAATCGCGAGATACGCCGCGATGCCCAGGAGCATGCGCCGTGGCCGCTGCCACTCGAACAGGAAGATCAGGGGTGCGAGCGGCAGGTATCCCTGCTTGGTCTGCATCGCTAGCACCCACACAGCTGCCGCCACAACGGGGTGTCCAAAGCGTGTTGCAAACAGCGCAAGCAGGAACAAAAAGATGGAAAGCGAGTCGACGCGGCCGAGATCGTACCATGCCTCGAGCACGGGATAGAGCGAGGCAAACAGGCCTGCCGCCGCGATCGCAGGCAGATGCCGCCGGGTCTCTCTCCAAACAAATCCGTACAGCACTGCGCATGTGCCCAGGGTGGCAGCCGTCGATACCGCGCGAGTCGCCACATAGCCGATTCCAGTCAGCTTGGACACAAGCGCAGACAGGTAGAGAAATACCGGTGCATATAGAAAGGGAACAAACGTGAGCGTCGGCGGCCCGTAGAGCGGATGCCGGTTACGGATCCACCACACGGAGGTGAGCATGCCGCTCTCCATGCGCTCCAGCTCGAACGGATAGCGCATCCGGCGAAGCGCCACATACAGGAACAGCAGCAGAAAGAAAGCGGACAGGCTGGCGAGCAGCCATCGCAGAATCTCCGCAGCACTGCGCCAACGGGTCAAAGAGAGAGACTGCGGATTCGGCTCCATGGGTCGGGCTGATTGTCTCACGCAATGCCCGTTCTGCCGGCACTGTGTCTCTCGATGTGAATGGCGGATAGCATAGCGGCAGCATGCACTCTTCCGCCCACGACAGAACGCAGAAACGCAATGGAAGCAGTCGTTGGGCCCTTCCGGTGGCCGTGGCCTTCGCCGTAACGCTGGCCTTCCGGTTCGCCGTCCCGGTCGCGGTGCATGCGCCGGACACTTCCTTCTACCGTAATCTCGCGACCGGTATCCCCGTGCAGCGTCCGTTTGCCTACCGCATTCTGGCCCCTCATCTCGCGGCGCTTCTTGCCTCGTCCACCCGCCACCCGCAGGACTGGGGATTTCGCACGCTCGGGACCGGCTGCATCTTTCTCTTCGCGCTCTGCCTCGTCACTCCCTTCTGCAAGCCCGCGGGCTTTTGATCGCGCGGCTTACGCTTCTCACCGGTGTGCTCGCGACGCCCGTTCCCGCGGCGCTCTGGTCCAATCTCTACCTGCCGGACCTGTTGCACGCCACTCTCACCGCGCTCTACCTTCTGCTGCTGCGGGCGCGGTACTGGACTGTCGCCGCGGGTGTGCTGCCCTTCCTCTTTCTCGCGAGGGAGTCCAGCCTGCTGCTCGCCGCTGTTGCTGTCCTGGTGCTCGCCCGACTCGCCCGGCGGCGCGTGGCTGTGCTGCACGGTGCCGCATCGCTGGCCGGCTGGGCGTTGTCGCAACGCGCCGGCAGTTACGGCCTACCCAATGAGCGCGGCGTCGGCAATGGGCTCTATCTCCTGGAAAAGGTGCCACACAACCTGCTCAGGAACATACTGGGTATCCATCTGTGGACTGAGCGCATGGATGGCCCTCGTCCGGCCTTTCTTTGGACCCTCCCTTCCTGGCTTCACCCAAACCACATTCAGCAGGTGGGATTCAGCTACTTCACCGCGGACGCTATCGGGACGACCTTGCTCTACCTTCTGACCAGCTTCGGTGCCGGTCTTGCAGTGGCTTTCCTGCTGATAGAAAGGCGTGCGCTTCTCTGGGGCACCCTGCGCACCCATCCCTGGTTGCTGATTGCCGGCGTATACGGGTTGCTCTCATTCGTGTTGGCACCCGCGCTTGGCGCGAGCATGGACCGGCTTCTGGACTACGGCTGGCCGCTCTTCCTGCTTGCCCTGCCGCTTCTCTTCCTGCAGGTCGTTCAGAGTCGTCTCCCAGCTACGAAGGTGCTGATCTTACTTCTGCTGCACACGGGTATAGCGTGGCTGCCCGACCTCCTGCGCTACTCGCGTTCCTATGCACCCCGCATGAACGCTCTTTCGCTATTCCTCCCCGCGCTAGGCGTGATGGCCTGCCTCGCGACCGTTGCCGATCTTCTCCGCCCCTACCTTCAGGAGCGCAGCAGCGCTAGAAAGCCGAGTCTGCCGCGGAAAGAACCCGCTCGGCAGCGGATGACGGAGTAGATGCTCTACCCTAGAGGCAGATGTCCAAACCCACCGAGCAGGAGCAGCCCCGCGCAGGCGATGTCAACGCCTCGCGCAGTGTTGACGACCCCACCGACCTGCCGGCCAAAGACACACTGCCCTCGCCCTCCTCGGCGCCGCGTGGCCAGCGTGCCGCCGCCGCCTTCATCTATCTGACGGTCGCGCTGGACATGTTGGCCCTGGGCATGATCGCCCCGGTGCTGCCCCACCTCATCTCCGGTTTCGTCCATGGATCCACCTCGCGCACCGCCGAAATGATCGGCATCTTCGCGTCCATCTTTGCCGCCATGCAGTTCATCTTCTCGCCCGTGCTCGGGTCGCTTTCCGACCGCTTCGGCCGCCGCCCCATTGTTCTGCTGTCCAACTTCGGCCTCGGCTTTGACTACGTCGTCATGGCTCTCGCACCGTCGCTCTCCTTTCTTTTCATCGGCCGCATCTTTGCCGGCATCACCGCCTCCTCCATACCCACAGCCACCGCCTACATGAGTGACGTAACTCCACGCGAGCGCCGGGCCGCCGCCTTTGGCATGCTGCAGGCCGCCTTTGGCGTCGGCTTCATCCTTGGCCCCGCGCTCGGCGGTTGGCTCGGCGGCATCAACCCACGCTATCCATTCTGGGCATCGGCGGCGCTCTCGCTGCTCAACGGCGTCTACGGCCTCTTTGTCCTGCCGGAGTCGCTGCCGAAGCAGCACCGCAGCCCTTTCTCCTGGCGGCGCGCCAATCCCGTCGGCTCCGTGCACATGCTCACCCGCTCTCGCGTGACGATCGCGCTTGCCGCGGTGCTTCTGCTCGGCTACATCGCGCAGAACTCCCTGCTGAATGTCTACGTGCTCTATGCCAACTACCGCTATGGCTGGAGTGACCGCGCCATCGGCTTCTCCCTTGCCGCCCTGGGCGCGGTCACCATCTTTTATGGCTTCTTTCTAGTCCGCCGCTCCAGCGCCTGGTTTGGCGATCAACGGTCCGTTCTGTTCGGCCTTACCGGCGGGGCCATCGGCTATCTGGTCTTCGCCGCCGCACCCACCGGGCTCCTGTTTCTTGCCGGCATGCCTCTGCTCAACCTGACCTCCATTGCCTGGCCTGCCGCACAAAGCATCCTCTCCCGCTCGGCCGGCCCGGAGGAGCAGGGCCAGCTGCAGGGCGCCATCAACAGCCTCCGCGGCATCGCCGGCATGATCGGCCCTGGCATCTTCACCTGGCTCTTCGCGCGCGCAGTTGGCCAATGGAGCGGCCTTCACCTTCCCGGGCTCCCCTACTTCGTTGCCGGTGCCATGCTGCTGCTCAGCGTCCTCATCGGCGTGCTCACGCGCGCACCGTCGGCCGCCCGCTCGCCGGCCGTTTCCGTGCCGTCCTGAGAGGGCGCACAATACTCGCATGCCCACGAACCCACTCTTCACCCCTCGTGAGGCCGCGCACATGCTCGGCATCAGCTATCCCACCATCAAGCAGTGGATCCTCACCGGCAAGCTGAAGACCTCGCCCACCCCCGGCGGCCATCACCGCATCGCAGAAAGTACCCTCAGGCCCTTTCTAAAGAAAGATCGGAAGAGGCCGCCATCGCAGTCGCGTGAGCGGTACCGCCGCGTCAGCGGACGCAACCAGCTCACCGGCCGCGTCCTCAGTGTCCGCATCGACGGTCTCCTCGCGCAGGTTGTCGTCGGGGTCGGCGAGACCGAGATCACCAGCATCATCACCGCGGACGCCGCCCGCGAGCTTGCTCTCAAAAAAGGCGACACCGTTGCCGCCCTCGTCAAATCGACCGACGTCATGATCGAGCGCGTCGAAGAAGCGCACACATAAGCAGCATTGCGGCCAATACCCGGGACAGGCATGCCGTTGTCTTCCCTCCGCCGATCTCCGCCGCAGTTGGCATGAACGATTCGAATCGCATAGATTCGTTTCTATGCGACTCAGATCGTTATTCATCTTGTCCGTCCTGGCAGGCTTGACCCTCTGCTCCACTGCCCATGCCCAGGTGCTGGGCGAGATCAAGGGCACCGTCACCGACATCTCCGGTGCCGCACTGCCGCAGGCAGAGGTCACCCTCGTCCAGAGCGCCACCGGCATCACGCAGAGGGAGGCCTCCACCGCCACCGGCCAGTACGGCTTTGCCAATCTCAACTCCGGCACCTACGAGCTTCAGGTCTCCGCGCCCGGCTTCGCCGCTCTCAGCCGTAAGGGCATCACCGTCACCACCGGCCAGACGGTCGGTCTCGATCTGTCGCTTCCGGTCAGCAACGGCATTGAGCAGGTGAACGTTACGGCGGATGCACCGCCGCTACAGAACCGCACCTCCGACATCAGCACGACCATTCCCGGCAGCACCGTTGTCGCCCTGCCTCTCAACAGCCGCAACTTTATCCAGCTTGCCCAGCTCGCGCCCGGCGTGGAGCTTCCACCCGGCACCCTGCTTCCACGCATCAACGGCGGCCGCCCCCGTACCAACGAGTACCTCTTCGACGGCATCTCCGCCCTGCAGCCGGAACCCGGCCAGGTCGCCTTCTTCCCTATCGTTGATTCCATCGCCGAGTTCACCATTGCAGCCAACAACGCCCCAGCCGAGTTTGGCCGCTTCAACGGCGGCGTCGTCAACGTCGCCACGCGGTCCGGCACGAACGACGTCCATGGCAGCCTCTTCGAGTTCTTCCGCAACGAAGCCCTGAACGCTCGCAACTACTTCTCGAAATCCCCCGCGCGCACTCCCGAGTATCGCCGCAACCTCTTCGGCGCTACCCTCGGCGCGCCCGTGCTCCACGACCGCCTGTTTGTCTTCGCGGACTACCAGGGCATCCGTCAGCGCGTCGGCGTCACTCGCATCTCCACCGTGCCCACACTTGCCGAGCGAGCCGGCCGTTTCACCGGCGTCTCAAAGATCTACGATCCCTCTACCACCGCCACGGTCAACGGCCGCCTCACCCGTACCGAGTTCCCCAACGACGCGATCAACAAGCCACTCGACCCCGTCGCGACCGCCCTGCTCGCACGCTATCCCGTCCCCAATCTGCCCGGCACCGCCAACAACTACACGCGCACCGCCAACGACGACGATCATCAAAACCAGTTCGACCTCCGCGTCGATGCTGCGCGGGGAACGCGCGATCGCGGCTTCGCCCGCTACACCTACTACGCCGAGGTCGAGAACCCGGTCACGCCCCTGCCCGACGGCTCCGGCGTTATCAGCGGCTCGGTTATCGGTACCGGCAACGTCGCCGGCCTCTCGAATATCCTCGGCCAGCAGATCGTCCTCAACGAGACGCATACCTTTTCCTCCTCCCTCGTCAACGATCTCCGCATCGGCTACACCCGCCGCGGCAACAACCAGGCCGGCACAGCCCTCGGCGACACCGCGTCCACCGCGCTCGGCATCCCCGGCATCCCCACCAACGCCGCCTTTAACAACGCCCTGCCTTTGTTCACGCTCACTGGCTTTCAGCAGCTCGGCCCCGCGCCCAGCACCTTTTCCCGCTACCAGACCGCCGTGGGCGAACTCACGGACTCCGTGATCTTCACGCGCGGCGCGCACGCGCTCAAGGCAGGCATCGACCTTCGCCGCTACGAGCTGAACGCCATCGCACCGCCCAATCCCACCGGCGCCTTCAGCTTCACCACCACCGGCACGGACACGCAAGGGGCTGCCGGAGCCACCGGCGGCAATGCGCTGGCCAGCTTTCTTCTCGGGGAGGTCGACACCTTCTCCATCGATCTCCAGCAGCGCACCATCCGCCCGCGCGACTACATCCACGAGTTCTTCCTTCAGGACGACTGGCGCGCCCTTCCCAACCTCACCCTGAACCTTGGCGCACGCTGGAGTCTCCACCTGCCCTCCACCGAAACGCACAACCAGGGAGCGATCTTCAACCTGGCTTCGCAGCAGCTCGACTACCTGGGCGCAGCCGGCCACCCACGCACCGCGCGCGAACTCCACTGGGGCAACGTCGCGCCTCGCCTCGGCCTCGCCTACTCGTTTGACCCGAAGACGGTCCTCCGCTCCGGCTTCGGCATCGTCTTCATCGACCAGAGCGGCATCACCACGCCCTTCACCACGCCGCAGTACCCGTTCATTCAAAATGTGCAGCAGCGCACGCAGGACGGCTACAACGCCGCCTTCCGCCTCAGCGGCGGACCCACTGTTGCGCCCATCCCGCTCACGGCCGACGCCGGCCTCGGCCAAAGCGTTTATACCGTCAACCGCAAGGCCGGCTCCGGCTACGTGGAGCAGTGGAACCTCGCCTTCCAGCGCTCGCTCACCAACAATCTTTCGGTTGACATCGCCTACGTCGGCTCCCACGTGGTCCACGTCGGCATCCCCGATGCCAACCTCAACCAGCTCACGGCCGCGCAGCTCGCTCAGGGATCCGCACTCACCACCCGCGTGCCCAATCCGTACTACGGTCAGCTGCCCACCGGCAGCACACTCAACACACCCACCATCGCCGCAGCACAGTTGCTCAAACCTTATCCGCGCTTCCAGAACGTCGCCACCTACCGCAACAATACCGGCACGTCGAACTACAACGCCATTGAGGCCAAGGTGGAGCAGCGCTTCTCCCATGGCCTCTCCTTCCTCTTCGCTTTCACCCATTCGCGTCTCATCGACGACGCCGGCTCTGTTTTTTCCTCCACCGTCCTCTCCTCGCCCAACACCAGCTCCCTCGTCGCCGCGGACACCTATCGCCCCTACCTCGAGCGGGATGTCTCCGGTGGTGACATGCCCAACGTGCTCACCTTCTCCTCCGTCTACGAGCTGGCAAAGTATCGCGGCCACGGCCTCGCCACCGCGGCGCTCGGCGGCTGGACGCTGAACAGCGTCGTCACGCTCCAGAGCGGCATGCCCATCACCATCACGCAGGCCACCAACCTCAACAGCTTTGCTGGTATCGTGCTGCAGCGGCCCAACCTCGTTGGCACGCCCAACCTGCCCGCCGATCAGCGCACGCCTCAGCGCTTCATCAACACGGCCTCCTTCGCCGCCGCGCCCCAGTTCACCTTCGGAAACGCCTCCCGCAACCCGGCGCGCGGTCCGGCCTATCGCAACCTCGATCTTGCCCTCGTGAAGCACACGGCCGTCCGCGAGCGCTACGATGTCGAGTTCCGCGCCGAACTCTTCAACGTCACCAATACGCCCGCGTTCGCCCAGCCGAACGGTTCCTTCGGCACACCCGCCTTCGGCTCCATCACCGCGACGACTACTGAGCAGCGCGTCGCCCAGTTTGCCCTGCGCCTGAGCCGCTGACCGCGGCAAACGGCTCCTCGAAAGGGCAGCCCTATCCCGTTCTCGAGCCGTGGTGAACGCATTGCGTTCCTCGCCGGCGCACGGCTTGGCTGGAGCCTCTGCTTAGCTCATCGGCCTGTCACGCAGGTTCCAGCTGCGCAGGAAGCGCAACAACTCCTCCGGTGGTTGCAGCCAGAAGTGCGCCTCGCTTAGCCGCCGCTCCGGCCTGACCAGAAGTGAGACTCCCCGGCTGCCGAGCGCTCGAAAGGCATCCTCATCTGTCAGGTCGTCGCCCAGGTAGGCCACCGCGTCCTGCTCACCGGCACTCTCCAGCACGCTTCGTACCGCAAACGCCTTTGTGTAACCAGCCGCGCGGAACTCCAGACCAGAGGCAAAGGGCAGCTCCTCGATACCTTCGGCGGCCACCCGCTGAAAGGCATCCTTGGCAGCCGCTTCCAGGGTACGGGCCGTCATCGCATTCAGCCCGCGCCAGTGGACAGCCACACTTCCCGGCTTGCGTTCGATTACCTCGGGTGCAGTGTGTCCGCCGGCCCCCGTGGCTACTGCCGCGTTCATCTCCCGCTCCAGCGTACTCAGCGCGGCATACTGCTCCGCCGTAGGCGCAAA
This sequence comes from uncultured Terriglobus sp., assembly GCA_964246865.1. Taxonomy (GTDB): domain Bacteria; phylum Acidobacteriota; class Terriglobia; order Terriglobales; family Acidobacteriaceae; genus Terriglobus. The sequence goes on along the minus strand of CAXTSF010000064.1, from coordinate 2,967 downwards.
CAGCGTGTAGTGCCCATCGGCGGAACGATGCTCGCGCCCATGGCTCCCCCAAACCTCTGCATCCATGGCGGCCTTCATCAGCTGCGGAAGATCGTTCGCCTGCCTCCCCGTCACCAGCACCACGCGCACACCGGATGCGGTTCGCAACTCCTGCAGCAGATCGTTCACGCCCGCATAGGGAAACGCCTGCATCTTGTCCGCCCGGAAAGGGGCCAGTGTGCCGTCGTAGTCCAGCATCAGGATCCGACGTTGCGCAGCCACCAGGCGCGCAGCCATCGTTCTCTCCGCGGACGAGCCGAACCAGGGCTCCGGCAGCCTGCCCATGGCGGCCGGTGGCTCGCTCATCGCGCCCGGCCCATCGCCCTCCTCCTTCAAGCCACTTCCTTTTCTGCACGATTGGTGAACCGTGCATTGCCAAGCCCGGTGCCGATCGTCACCACACCCCAATGCTTGACATCCCGCATCCACGGCACCTCGCTCAAACCCTGCACGACCGCGTCGTTATGCAGCACCACAATTGTCTCGTTCCCGCCAATCTCCGGCAGTAGTGCATGCAGCACCTTTGGCAGGTTGAACCGCGAGCTTTCCCAATTGCCCGGCAGGTTCTGCCCGCCCTTTTCAATGGACCCATCCTCCGCAATCACGCCCGGGCAACCCACGCCGATCAGCGGAGCCAGTGTCAGCCCACGCTTCTCCGTCGCCTTGATCTGCCCTCGCAGCATCTCCGCCAGGTGCTCGATACACTCGTCCCGTTTCAGCAGATCTTCGTCGGCATGCCGCCACAGATCGCTCGACGCGACACATGCCGCTTTCAATCCTTTGTCCTTGCCTTGATTCAACTCAAGTGCGCCGACACGGATGTTCGACCCACCGATGTCTACCGCCAGCATGCTGTCATAGCCGGAGAACATCCACGATGGCACCACGTGAAGATTGCCCAGCAGCCCCGCTTCATCCGGATGGTGCCGGATCGGCAGCATCTCCACCGGGTCGCTCAACTCTGCCTGCAGCAGCACCGATGCACGGCTGATGGCCAGTTCTCCCACCTTTCCCCAGCGAAAGCCGCCGCCCACCACAATGCGTTCTGTGCCTGCCCACGCCTTCAATTTCAAGAAGCGGTGAACCACGGATGAGAGTTCCACGGCAAACTCCTCGATCGCTCCATGCACCAGTCCCGCCGCTTCCAGGTCACCCTCTGTCAGCATCTTCTCGAGCTCTTTTTTCTTCAGTTCATCCGTCGGGCTCTCGCCCAGCGGATCCTCACCCACCTGCCGGCTCTGCGCCCGCCGCTTCTCCAAAATGGAAAAGAATGCCCCTTTGCTCGCCCGGTCGCCGAGGAAACCATCCGCATCTTTCAACTCGGAGTTATACGCATCCACGATCACGGCCTCATGGTGCTTTGAGCCATGTACGAAGACCGTGGACGGTGCCATCTTCACCTCAGCCATGCCGGATACCCATAAATCCATGCGCCCCTTTGTCTGCCGGAACAACCTGCAGTGCGTGTGATGTCGAATCGGCTCATTGTGGTGCGCCTGCGTCCGCTGCTGCTGTGCGAGTGGCGGCAGAGTCAGCCGGACATCGCACCTTCCATCCGACGATCCTTCGCCAAAGGAGTCTGTAAACAACGCCGTACGCCCTGCGCAGGCTCGCAAGACCCTGCGCGCTATTCTTCTGGGAGGGAGCAACCATCATGACCGAACCTCTCCTCATCGCCAGAGGCACCGGCGACCTCTTTCTTCTCCCCGAGATGAGCAACCGCCATGGCCTCGTCGCCGGAGCCACCGGCACCGGCAAGACCGTCACGCTCCAGGTCATGGCCGAGGGCTTCAGCCGCATCGGCGTGCCCGTCTTCGCTGCCGACGTTAAAGGCGACCTCTCCGGCATCAGCATGCCCGGCACGCCGTCGCCTAAGCTGGAGGACCGCATCACCAAGCTCGGCCTCGCGGACTTCCGCTTCGAGGGCTGCCCCGTCACCTTCTGGGATGTCTTCGGAGAGCAGGGCCATCCCGTCCGCGCCACCGTCTCCGAGATGGGGCCGCTCCTTCTCAGCCGCATCCTCAACCTCAATGACACCCAGACCGCCGTCCTCTCCCTCGTCTTCAAAATTGCCGACGACACCGGCCTGCTTCTCCTCGACCTCAAAGATCTGCAGGCGATGCTGCAGAACGTTGGCACAAATGCCAAGCAGTATCAGGTGCAGTACGGTAACATCTCCGCCGCCAGCATCGGCGCCATTCAGCGCGGCCTGGTCGCCCTCGGCGCCCAGGGTGGCGACCGGTTCCTCGGCGAGCCCGCCCTCAACATCGACGACCTCCTCCAGACCGACAGCAATGGCCACGGCGTCATCAATCTCCTCGCCGCCGACAAGCTCATGCAGGCACCCCAGCTCTACGCCACCATGCTTCTCTGGCTCCTCTCCGAGCTCTACGAAAAGCTCCCCGAGGCAGGCGATCTGCTCAAACCCAAGCTCGTCTTCTTCTTCGACGAAGCGCACCTGCTCTTCAACGACCTGCCCTCTGTCCTTCAGAGCAAGATCGAGCAGGTCATTCGCCTCATCCGCTCGAAGGCTGTCGGTGTGTACTTCGTCACTCAGAATCCCATCGACGTCCCGGACACCGTTCTCTCCCAGCTCGGCAACCGCGTCCAGCACGCCCTCCGTGCCTTTTCCCCGCGCGATCAGAAGGCCGTCCGCGCTGCCGCCGACACCTTCCGCGCCAATCCTGGGCTCGACGTCAGCACCATCATCACGCAGCTCGAGGTCGGGGAGGCGCTCGTCTCCTTTCTCGACGGTAAAGGTACTCCGGGCATCGTCGAGCGCGCCCTCATCTGCCCACCCCACGGCCAGATTGGCCCCATCACGCCTGGCCAGCGGCAGGATCTCCTCAAAACCTCGCTCGTCGCCGGCGTGTACGAGCAGACCCTTGACCGCGAGTCCGCCTACGAGATCCTCCGCGCCCGCGCCAC
>CAXTSF010000063.1:12449-14536 GCA_964246865.1 uncultured Terriglobus sp. | reverse complement strand
GTCGGCAAGCGAGATCCAGGTGGCTCCGCCATAGGTCACAGCATCGTGCAGGGCGTAGTTCCGTGAGGAGGCATATGCCCCCTGGTAGAAGAGCCCCGGCGACCCCGCCGGTCCGGCCACACCCTGAGACCCCTGCGCGCCTGTCTGGCCCTGTGGCCCGATCGTGCCCGTCAGTCCCTGCGGCCCTGCGGGTCCGGCGTCACCCTGGGGCCCTTGTTGTCCGGGGGCAGCCAGCAGCGTCCACCAGGGTGGCGACTGTTCCGGTGTGTTGCCATGGTTGCTCTGTTGCAGCGAGAGCCAGGTCGCGCCCTGCCAGGTGACGACGTCGTTTTGCGCGTAGTTGGTAGAGGAGGCGTACGCACCCAGATAGTGAATGCCCACCGGTCCGGGATCGCCCTGCAGACCGATGAGGCCGCGCTCGCCCTGCGGGCCCGGCAGGCCATCGCGTCCCGGCGCACCCTGCGGCCCTGCCGATCCCTGCGGGCCCGGGAGGCCTCGTTCCCCCGGCGGACCAAACTCACCGGGAACGCCCTGCGGACCCTGTGGACCCGCGATGCCGGCATCCCCCTTGTCACCCTTCGGCCCAGTCGAGGTCAACAAGCCCCACCAGATGGGCGATTCGCTCGGCGTGTTGCCGTGATTGCTGTCCTGCAGGGAGGCCCACGAACTGCCCTGCCACATGACGACATCCCCACTGGTGTAATTGGTGGAGGAGGCATACACCCCCTGGTACACAAAGCCCGGCCGCCCTGTCGGTCCAGGCGCGCCGCGATCCCCCTGCAGTCCGGTCTCCCCGGTAAAGCCGCGCTCGCCCTGCGGCCCTGCGGCACCGGGCACTCCCGGCGGACCCACGGGACCCTGCTGGCCCACGGCTGCCGGCACCAGCACGGACCACTGCTGCGGGGACGCGTCCGGCGTATTGCCATGATTGCCGTCCACCACCGATACCCATGCCGCACCCTGCCACGTGACGACGTGATTGAGGGCGTAGTTCGTTGTCGAGGCATACGGCCCCTGGAAGTTGAGGCCATTCACAGTCGTGGTCGACCCGCCGCCGCCGCCCGTCACCGGCACCAGAACCGACCACCAATCGGGCGAAAAGTCCGGGGTATTGCCGTGATTTTGCGCGGCCACTGAGATCCAGACGCCGCTCTTCCAGGTCACAACATCGTTCTTCGCGTAGTTTGTGGTGGAAGCGTACGATCCCTGAAACTGCAGTCCGCCGCCTGTCCCTGGAAGGCCCGGCAATCCTTGCGGGCCCGTATCCCCCCTGGGTCCGGCTGGTCCCTGCGGACCTGCTGGCCCGGGAGCTCCGCCGTTCGGCCCCGGAGGCCCCTGCGGGCCTGTATCCCCCTTGGGTCCTTGCGGTCCCGGATCGCCCTTCGGTCCTTGCGCGCCCGCTACACCGGTGCCTGTGCCGGACCCGCTTGCCGCCAGCACAATATCCAGCGAGGCCGGATGCGCGGTGCTGTCGTTCTCCTTACTGTCAAAGAGGACATCTGCGCCGCTTGCCGTCAATGCCAGGCCGAAATTGTTCGTGAGCGCGCCCAGCCACGCCTGCACCAGCGCGGTCACGTTGAAGGTGACGAACTGCCCTTCGTCCGTTACCGCCGCCACCTCGAGCGGATCGCCCAGCAGGGGCAGCGTCTGCGAGGTGACCGCACTCTCTGCCCATGCGTTCTTCACCGGAACCACCGTAACGACGCCCGGCGCGTTTACGCGATTCACGTACATCCGCAGAGTGGCGTGGGCGATGGCTGCCGGTGTTGTACCGGGCGGCACACTCTCCAGGCTGAAACGCAGCAGGGCCGTGCTGCCCCCATTGACATAGAGATTGCTCAGGCCGCCGTAGTTCGTCGACGGATGCGTCGTGCTCACCGCTGTGTCGGCCTGCAGGGTCCCCTGCTGCGCGTGGAGCCGCTGCACCAGCAGCGCAATCGCTGCGGCGGCAAGCAGCCACGCCCGGGGCCTTTTCAGGCGAGCACGGGCTCTGGGGTGAGCATCGGCCATCGTCGGGGCATAGCAAGATCCGCACCACGACAGCCCCCGCACATGCAAAGGGTGAATCGAGGCACAAAGCTCATCCT
>CAXTSF010000063.1:4525-12439 GCA_964246865.1 uncultured Terriglobus sp. | reverse complement strand
GGTGAGCATCGGCCATTATCTGGGCATAGAAAAGCCGCACCCGCGACAGCCCCTGCCTCGGCAAAGGGGAGCGAACGTCCAGGCGCATAGCCATGCTTAGGCACGGACGTGCCGCCGGCAATACAACTTTGGGCGTGTCTGGACCGTTTTGGCATCTCCGACAGCCATCACGGTAAACTCACCACGTCCGGTCTGCGCTGCACGACGCCGCAGGCCAGGAGGAGACTGCTGTGCCTGACCCGAATGCCGGAAAACTTCCCGACCTGCACACCCTCGCCGATCTGCCGCGGCTTGTCTCCGCGTATTACACGCTCTCGCCGGATCCGGACGATCCCGCGCAGCGCGTCAGCTTCGGCACCAGCGGCCATCGCGGCTCCTCCCAGGCAGGTGCCTTCAATGAAGCCCACATCCTCGCCATCACCCAGGCCATCTGCGAGTACCGTGCCGGTAAAGGCATCAACGGCCCGCTGTTTCTGGCCATGGACACGCACGCGCTCTCTGATCCCGCGCTCCGGACAGCTCTGGAAGTCCTGGCCGCAAACGGCATCGAGACCATGATCGACGCGGGTCCGAATAAGAGCTACGGCTACACGCCCACGCCCGCGCTCTCGCACGCCATCCTCAGCTACAACAAAGACCGTGTCAGCGGACTCGCAGATGGCATCGTCATCACACCCTCACACAACCCGCCTGAGGATGGGGGCTTCAAGTACAACCCGCCGAGTGGCGGCCCCGCGGACACCGACGTCACCAAGTGGGTGCAGGACCGCAGCAACGACCTGCTCGCGGCGAAACTGGCCGGAGTCAAGCGCATCGGCTTTCCGGAGGCACTCAAAGCGAGCACCACCCACGTCCATGACTACACCACACAGTACGTCGACGACCTTCGCATGGTCATCGACATGGACCGCATCCGCAACAGCGGCCTCACCCTCGGTGTGCATCCACTCGGGGGCGCGGGCGTCCACTACTGGCCGCGCATCGCGGAGCAGTACCGCCTTCCGCTCACCGTGCTCTCCACCGTGGTGGATGCGACTTTTCGCTTCATGCCGCTCGACTGGGATGGCAAGATCCGCATGGACTGCTCCTCCCCCTACGCCATGGCCGGCATGATCGCCGGCAAGGACCACTTCGACGTCAGCTGGGCCTGTGATACGGACCACGACCGTCATGGTGTGGTCGCGAAGTCCGTCGGCCTGCTCAATCCCAACCACTACCTGTCCGTCGCGATCCACTACCTCTTTCATCATCGCGAGGGCTGGAGGGCAGACGCCGCCATCGGCAAGACCCTCGTCTCCTCTTCCATGATCGATCGCGTCGGTGCGGAGCTCGGGCGAAAGGTCGTCGAGGTTCCCGTAGGCTTCAAGTGGTTCGTGGAGGGTCTCAGCACCGGTGCGCTCGGTTTCGGCGGCGAGGAGTCTGCGGGGGCCTCCTTTCTGCGCATGGACGCGGGCCCCTGGTCCACCGATAAGGACGGGCTCATCCTCGGCCTGCTTGCCGCGGAGATGACCGCGCGTCTCGGTAAGGACCCTGGCGAACTCTACCGCGAGCTTACGGAGCGCCACGGCAATCCCGTCTACCAGCGCATCGACGCTGCCGCCACGCGCGAGCAGAAAGCGAAGCTCGGCAAACTCTCGGCCGACCAGGTCACGCAGAAGGAGCTCGCGGGCGAACCCATCCGGCAGGTGCTCGTGAATGCACCCGGTAACGGCGCGCCTATCGGGGGCCTGAAGGTCGCCACCGATAGCGGCTGGTTCGCCGCGCGGCCGTCGGGCACGGAGGATGTTTACAAAATCTATGCGGAAAGCTTCAAGGACGAGGCACACCTGAAGCAAATTCAGGCGGAGGCAAAGGCCTTGGTGGATTCCGTGCTCGCGGGCTGACAAGAAGCGATCTTGGAGAACAGCATGGGCCGTTACACACGACGCCGTTTTTACTCGCTCGCAGGTGCGGCGGCGTTATCGCCCGCACTCAGAGGTATTGACCTGATGGCGGACGCTCCCGGTATCAGCAAGCCAGAACCGCTGCTGCTGAAGAGCAACGGATGGATGCCGAACAATGCCCGCTTGCCCGTGCTGCTTTACCGCGATGCCGTGCCTACCGGAGGCGACAGCGCCTCCCGCATGGAGCAGATCTTCACCGCCAACGGCTGGCCGCCGCAGTGGCGCAATGGCGTCTACACGTACCACCATTACCACTCCACCGCGCATGAGGTGCTCGGCTTTGCCCGTGGGGAGGCCCGGCTGGTCCTTGGTGGGGAACGCGGCCACGAGCTGATCGTGCACGCCGGGGACGTCGTGGTCCTGCCCACCGGCACCGGCCACTGCGAACTCTCCTGCTCGGCTGACTTCCTCGTGATCGGTGCCTACCCGCCCGAACAGCATTGGGACATCTGCCGCACGGCACCGGATGAGAGAGCCCGTAAGCGCATGGCTGCTTTACCCTTTCCCAACTCCGATCCTGTCGGCGGTACGAAAGGTGCTTTGCCTGCTCTCTGGAGAAGTGAGTGACAAGCCCGACTCGCGGCTCTCCGGCTTCCGCGCGCAGGCCCGGTTAGCCTCTTAGGTATCATGAAGTCCTGCCGGCACAAGGTCAGTGCCAAGCCTGTCCCTGTATGCACGCGTCAGTAGCTTCAGGAAGTCGGTACTCCTCTGCAGGCTGGACTCGCTCGGGCCACTTATATTTGGATCGAGAACGTGCAGGGCTTCCGGCGACAGGCTTGGATCAAGACTGTCCTATCGTAAACAGCCCTGCATATAAGCAGCGGACTACTCGCTCGCCTTGGCCTCCTGATAATGGCCGATGTGCTGATACACCTCATCCGGAAACTTGAGATTCCGGTAAAGGTTGCCGCTGTCCGGATCGTGCACATCCAGGATGGGAAACTCCTGCTCCCGCTGCCACTCAAGAATGCGCTCGCGGCGTGGCGGCGAGTAATCCCGGCCTTCCACCTGACGCAGCATCACACGGGCGTCTTCTTCGCCGAAGTCCGAGTCCTTCGTCATCCAGGCCAGCACCTCATCGTGCGGTAGAAAATGCCGGGCAACCATTGCGAAGACGAGGCGGCCGTAGTGCCCGATGTCCTTGCCCTCATTCAGTGAATCCAGCAGGTGAGCCATCATGCTGTCCTTGCGCAGCTCCTCGACGCCACCTGAGTCCGCCGATCCGCGCTCAACCGGCGTGTCCGCGGCAGAGGCACTCTCCTCGGCATGCGCCGCGGTACTCGGCGTAGGCGGCTGCTTCAGGTCCTGCGCATGCACCTCCTTCTCACCCCGAACCGGATCATGATCCACGGCAGAGCTGCCCTTCGCTTCTCCCGCCCCGGCGGGGGACGCCGTCGTCTCACTGGACCGTGCGTGACTCTTCAGTTTCGCCAGTTCCTGCTCGGCGCGCTCAGCCCGCTCCGTGGCCTCCCGTACCGCCCGGGCGGCCTCATCCGTGATCACCGGCGTGTCCATCTCGACTGATCTCTCTGCCATCGCGTCCCTTCGCTTTCCATTCGCTTCAGAAACTTGGACGCGCGCGCCGCAACCCCGGTTGTTTGCCGCTCCCGCTCTGTTTACAAAAGAGGCGACATGACGCGAACGGGGTGTGTCCCCCCGAGCTGGCAAAGGTCTACCATAGGGATTGAGGAAGCATGGCGACCAAGGTCAAACCGAGCACACCTTCATCCCCCCGTCCCGCACCCAACTCCGCACACTCACCTGAGCCGATCGGTTCGCAGGACCTGCTCCCTGTGCGTGATAGCGGCCCCGATGCTGAAAAGCGCGCCGTTGTCTTTGAAATTTTTCGCCGCTGGGGCTATCTCCAGGCCACGCTCGATCCGCTGAAGCAGTATCTTGCGCCGGAGCCCTTTCCCGTTGATCTTCCCGAGGACGCCGAGGCGCTTGCCGCCGAGGCGCGCGGCTTCTACTGCGGCACGATCGCACTCGAGTTCTCCCACATCGAATCGCCCGAGCGCCGCGAATGGCTGCAGCGCGCGATGGAGCAGCCCACCACTGCGACAGCGCCAGAGCAGGCCAGGACGCTCTCCGGCCTCATTCGCGCGGATCTCTTCGAACAGACCATTCAGCAGCGGTATCTCGGCACCAAGCGCTTCTCGCTCGAAGGCCTGACCGCGCTTATCCCTTTTCTCGACCGTCTCTTTGAGGTCTCATCCTCACTTGGCGTCGACCGCTGCGTCTTTGCCATGAGTCATCGCGGCCGCCTCAACGTCATGGTCAATACCATCGGCCGGACTGCTGCCGAAATCTTCACGAAATTTGAGGATGTCGACCCACGCTCCGTGCTGGGCGGTGGCGACGTGAAGTACCACCAGGGCGCCACGGGTACCTACACCTCACCTGCCGGTGCCACCGTCGCGCTCCATCTCGCCTCCAACCCGTCGCATCTTGAAGCGGCGGATCCGGTCATCATGGGCCGCGCTCGCGCCCGGCAGATGCGCATCGGCGCGGAAGGGAAGCGCCGCGTCCTGCCGATGATCATCCACGGCGACGCCGCCTTTGCCGGCCAGGGCATCTGGGCGGAAACGCTCGACCTCGCGACTATCCACGGCTATCAGGTGGGCGGCACGATCCAGATTGTCGTCAATAATCTGCTCGGCTTCACGGCGGAGCCGCACGAGTCCAACTCCTCCCGCTATGCCACCGATCTTGCCAAGCGCCTTCCCATCCCCATCTTTCACGTGAACGCCGAAGACCCCGACGCCGTCGTGCGCGTCGCTGGTATTGCCGCACGCTATCGTGCGCAGTTCGCGAGCGACGTTGTCATCGACCTCGTCGGATATCGCCGGCATGGTCACTCGGAGGTGGATGACCCCACTGTCACGCAGCCGCGCCGCTATGCCCGCATCAAGGAGACCGCGCCACTGTACCAGAGCTATGCCGCGCGCATCGGCACCGATGCCGCGGAGGAGGTTCGCTCCACACAGCAGGCCTTCCTCGATCAACAGACGCAGAGCCGTGATGCCGAGCACACCCCGCTCCTCAGCGCCATGCCGGAGTACTGGCACGGCTATCGCGGCGGCAAGCTGCCCCAAAAACAGGAGATCCACACCGGATTAGCGGCAGACAGGATCGCATCGCTGTTGCAGCGCATCACGGGCGTCCCCGATGGCTTCCATCTCCATCCCAAAGTCAAAACCCTGCTCGATCAGCGCATGGAGATGGGCGCCGGTAAGCGTCCCTTCGACTATGGCACCGCCGAACTTCTGGCGTACGGGTCGTTGCTCGAAACAGGCACCCCGGTGCGGCTCAGCGGACAGGACTCCCAGCGCGGCACCTTCAACCAGCGCCACGCCATCTACGTCGACACAGAGACCGAGCTGCGCTACTCGCCGCTGCAGAACCTTGCGCCGGACCAGGGCCGTTTCGAGGTCTACAACTCCATGCTCTCCGAGGCCGCTGTTCTCGGCTTCGAGTATGGCTACTCGCGCGACTATCCCGAGGCCCTCACCCTGTGGGAGGCCCAGTTCGGCGACTTCGCCAACGGCGCACAGATCATCATCGACCAGTTCCTCGCCGCGGGTGAGGCCAAGTGGAATCTGCTGAGCGGCCTGGTGCTCCTCCTGCCCCACGGCTATGAGGGTCAGGGACCGGAGCACTCCTCCGCGCGCATCGAGCGCTATCTCCAGCTCTGTGCCATGGATAACCTGATCGTTGCCCAGCCCTCCAACGCCGCGCAGTACTTTCACCTGCTGCGGCGCCAGAGCCTGTCTCCCTTCCGCAAGCCGCTCATTGTGTTCACGCCGAAGAGCATGCTGCGCCACCCCGATGCAGTCTCCCCGCTGGCCGACTTCGAGGCATCTGGCTTCCGCGATGTGCTCGCGGATGGCGAGGCGAAGGACCCGCGCCGCATCCTTATCTGCTCCGGCAAGATCGGTCATAATCTACGAGTCGAGCGCGCTAAGCGGAACGACTACTCGAGCGCAATCGTCTTTGTCGAGCAGCTCTATCCCTGGCCTGAGGCGGAGGTAGAGGCTGCCCTTCAGCAGTACCCCAGCGCGGAGGAGATCGTCTGGATCCAGGAGGAGCCGGCCAACATGGGAGCGCTCACCTATGTTCAGCCGTTGCTTAAGCGTGCCGCCGGCCGCCGCCGCTTTCTCTCCATCAAGCGCTCCGCCTCCGCCAGCCCCGCCACCGGCTCCGCCAAGGCGCATGAACTGGAACAGCGCACTCTCATCGAACTCGCCCTGGGACCGTCGAAGCACCATGCAGGTTAGGTTACGACCACATCCTGGCTAATTTGCTGCTGCGCATCTCCGACGAGCCGGCCGCGGAACTGGACCGCGTCGGCCGAATGCGGCACCTGACACGCGAGCAGATCGCGGAACTGGCGGTCCCGCGGTATCTTCAGCCGGAGCGTAAACCACAACGGCTCGACTACCTCGGTGCATTGCCCACCTGGAAGACGGGCTTGTGTTCGAGGAGCGCTTGCGCCGTGCGTGGGTACGGGAAGGGACCCCGAGAATAAAAGCTGAAGAGAGACGCGCAACACACGGGATTTTGATGAGGGAATGACTCGCGTTCGCATCCCATCTCGCCTCTGACGCTTGCATATATAGTGAGGCGTCTTCCGCTTCCACCCCGTCTTGTACTATCGAACTTATGAAGGCTGTAGGCTACCGGACACCGCTGCCCGTCGACAATGGAGAGTGCCTGCTCGACATCGAGCTGCCTGACCCGGTCGCCCGTGACCGCGACCTCCTTGTCGAGGTGCGTGCGGTCTCCGTCAATCCCGTTGATACCAAGCAGCGTCGCGCTGTGAAGCCGGAGCCCGGGCAGGAGTACAAGGTGCTCGGCTGGGATTGCGCCGGCGTGGTCGTCAGTGTTGGCCGCCTTTGCTCGCTCTTCAAAAAGGGCGACGAGGTGTATTACGCGGGCTGCATCGCCCGCCAGGGCTCCAATGCCCAGCTCCATACGGTCGATGAGCGCATCGTCGCGAACAAGCCCAAGTCGCTGACCTTTGCGCAGGCCGCCGCGCTTCCGCTTACTTCGCTCACCGCGTGGGAACTGCTCTTCGATCGCTTCAACGCCGACCGCCGCGTCAGCTACAACGCCCCGCGCAAGGGCACCATCCTGATCGTCGGTGCCGCGGGCGGTGTTGGCTCCATGCTCATCCAGCTTGCCTCCCATCTCACGCCGCTGACCGTCGTCGCCACCGCGTCTCGCAAAGAGACAACCGACTGGTGCCGCCAGCTCGGTGCGCACTACGTAATCGACCACCATCGCGACATCCGCGTGCAGATGCAGGATCTCCGGCTGGGCGAGGTCGAGTACATCGCCATTCTCACGGGCACGGATACGCACTGGCCAGGCATCGCCAACCTGCTTTTGCCCCAGGGCCGGATCGGCATTATCGACGATCCCAAGAATCCCGTGGACGCCCGTATCCTCAAGCGCAAGTCGGCGTCCCTGCATTGGGAGTTTATGTTTACCCGCTCCTTCTTCGAAACGCCGGACATCCTCCGCCAGCATGATGCGCTGGGTGAGGTGGCAAAGCTGGTTGACCTTGGCACGCTGCGCACCACCATGACGCAGAACTACGGCGTGATCCATGCACTCAACCTGAAGATGGCACACGCCTGGATTGAGAGCGGCCGCTCCATCGGGAAGATTGTCCTGGCAGGCTGGGAGGAGTAGTTCAAAAAGATCTGAGGCCAGTTTCCGCTCTGGCCTCAGTCTGCCGCACGAGCTACTCTGTATCAGCAGGAGTATCTGGAATGACGACAGAGACTGCGACCGCCGTTCCTATCTGTGTTCCGGGCGTAAGCACCTGCCGTCCGGCTGCCTGATCGAGTTGCGTTGCAAATGCCGGTGCCAGTCCAAGACTGAGTTCCGGTAGAGTGAGAATGCCATTCTTCGGGCGCAGCGGAAGGATGAAGTTAGGCTGCCGGTTCACGATGAAAATCGGATG
>CAXTSF010000063.1:0-4515 GCA_964246865.1 uncultured Terriglobus sp. | reverse complement strand
ATGACGTCCCGTCACCTTCCCATTCACAACCAGCACACCCGTAAAAGCGGCACTGGTCGCCGTGCTGTCGAGAACAATATCCTCAACCCGAATGGTTGTTGCTCCCACGACAGCTTGGTAACCTCCCTGGATCAGAGCATCCGACACCGATGTCTGCAGATCGATCACGCCCTGCCCGCCGGTAAGGACGCTAACGCCATTCACGAGTGGATTGCCGGACAGATCCGATAGCTTGACATTGAAGGAAGCGAGCTCCTGTTGAAACCCTGGTGTAAAAGTAACTGTCGTGTAACCGCCGATGATACGGTCAGTCTGCGCCCGTGAAACGACAGGTGCTAACAGCAGAGCACTCGTAAAACAGAGTTTGGTCAGTATTCCTTGCATGAAAATATCCTTGGGTAAAATTTTCCAAGGCAGCCGAAAGTAATCCCGATTCAAGATAGAAACACGAAATATCTACAGGTATAGACACCAGACTGTCATACCATTAGTAACTAGGATGCTGCAATCAAGTAAGCCGGTGTGAATAAGTCGCGAACAACTCGGAACGACCAGACTAGTTCCCCCCACCTTCAAGTGCATTGCCCAGTGAGGCATACAGAGCTTCCACGAGGATGGACATGGATTCCCCCCTCGGACTGGCGTTCTGTGGCTGCAGCAGGTGCTCGATCGCGCGGGCATGCTCTGTCGCCTCCGCGTGGCCGAACATGCCGAGCGAGCCAGCCAACTTGTGTGCCGTAGCGTGGGCCTCCGTGTGCAGGTCAATCGGCAGAGGAGACGCCCCGTGCATCTGCTGCGCCACGTGCGCTAAAAGCGCCAGACGTTCGCGCGTCTGCGGAAGGTTTTTTCTCCATATCTGCTGCAAGGCACCTTGCAGTCCGGGTAAGGGATCGGCCATGCCGCCAAGTGTAACCCGTAACTACGCGGGAGTAACCACCGTTTCCCAATCAAGTACATCGGCTATTTGCTGGGCCAAAGTCATTGGGTCAAACGGTTTGAACAGGATGGCCGCCACACCCAAGTCGGCGAAGCGCCGCTGGTCGACTCCCTGCACCTTCGCCGTCAGCAGAATGACCGGGATGCGTGATGTTCGTGAGTCGTTCTGCATGGCACGGAAGGTCGTTGGACCATCCATTTCCGGCATCATCACGTCGAGCAGGATCAGCTCCGGCTGTTCCGCGGCGGCTACTTCCAGACCTTCGGAGCCGGAGGCGGCAGTGCTCACATGCCAGCCCGCCGTAGCCTCCAGCGTCAACGACGCGACCTCACGAATGTCGTCCTCGTCGTCAATAATCAAGACCCGGTGCATAGGCAAATGGTAGGGCTCAGAGCAGTCTCCGTTGATCCCACAATGGAGTTAGCGAGAAGCCGTTGACCCATTAGACGGCAGATCCTTCACGAAGAATATGCCGATCTCAGCCCAAATCTTGCCGTAACTTGCGAAAGGCGTACGAGTCATCGCACGCACATTACCAACGCACAATCTATGCGGTTACTGGTTCGAGGGAAAGGGTGAACTGTTTGCCCCTGCGCGCCGCCGCCGCGTTCTTGTGGAATGCATATCCCGCAATCAGCGGGAAGGCGATCGTGGCCTCGCTGAACACCATCTGCTCGTGTGTCAGGTCCACCTTGCCCCAGCTCGATGCTTCCTTCAGCGTAGACCCGGAGAGCGCACCATCCCGCGCGTCGGCCACGGTGATTTGAATGGCATATTTGTGCATGGACGCGTCCACGCCCAGGATGTCAGCCGCCACGACGATGTCCTGCGCAAAATTCTTCGGAACGCCGCCGCCAATCATCAAGAGGCCGGTGGTCGGATTGCTGATCTTGATCTGCGTCAGTTCATAGAAGTCCTTTGCCGAGTCAATGGAGACCATCGGCTTGCCCTGTCGTGCGTGCTGATGCGCCACAAAGCCGAACCCGGCGGAGCAGTCCGAAAAGGCCGGCACAAAGATCGGCACGTGCTTCTCATATGCCGCAAGCACAATCGAGTCCCCGTTGCCATGCTTCGGCGTGCGTCCCTGCTGTTCCAGGTACGCGCCCATCTCCCGGATGAACTCCCGCGAGCTATAGGGCCGAGGTTGCAGCGAGTTGCAGATCTTTTCGGTCGTCTCGTCGCAAATACGCAGCTCTTCTTCGTCGATGAAGGTGTCGTAGATGCGGTCGATCATCAGCTCGCGCAGGGTCGCGTCGCCCGCGCCGTACTTGTACTCCTCGCCCGCCACGTAGTGCTTGAAGCCGAGCGCCTCAAAGAAATCCTGATCGACGATGTTGGCGCCTGTCGATACGATCGCGTCCACCATGTTGTGCCGGATCAGGTCTACGATCACGTCCTTCAAGCCGGCGGAGATCAGCGATCCGGCCAGGCAAAGGATCACGCCGCACTCCGTATCGCGCAGCATCATCTCGTAGATGGACGCGGCGCGCGCCAGGTCGCTGGAGGAGTACGCCATGTGGCTCATGGCATCGACCAACGCCACAACGTCGTTCTGCTTGATGTCAATGTGCTGAATGGGCTGCTGGAGGAGTTCCTGTTTGGTCGCCATGTCAATCCCAATGGTATCGCGCTCCGGCCAGCAGGGGCACGGCTTCTGTGAAGATTCGGGCAACATGGCCGCGCACACAGGACCCTTCGTGCCGGGCGCCCATTGAGGCCTGCCTTGCTACGATGTGCCATGACTCAAGGGACGGGGCGCATACCCTACCGCCCGGATATCGACGGTCTGCGGGCCGTCGCCGTGCTGCTTGTTCTGCTCGCGCATGTAGGCCTTGGATTTCGCGGCGGCTACATCGGTGTGGACGTCTTTTTCGTCATCTCGGGTTACCTCATCAGCGGCATCCTGCTCGCTGATCTTGCCGACGGCAGCTTCTCCCTTCGCCGCTTCTATGAGCGCCGGGTTCGCCGCATCTTTCCTGCGCTGGCAGCCGTGTTGCTGGTTACAAGTGCGCTGGCCTGGCGCAACCTGACGCCCGTGGAAGCCGCATCGTACGGCCGCTCGCAGATAGCCGCCCTCTGCTCCGTCTCAAACCTATTCTTCTGGAGAGGGGCCGGCTACTTCGACGACCAGGGCGCGACCAAACTGCTGCTCCACACCTGGTCGCTCGCCGTGGAGGAGCAGTTCTATGTACTCTTTCCCATCCTGCTGCTGCTCTGCTGGCGCTTCGCACGGCCGCATCTTCGGTTGATCTTTGCCGCGCTCACGATGGCCTCCTTTGCTGCCACGCTTGTGGCGATGCGCCTCAGCCCACAGACCGCGTTCTATCTGGCACCGCTGCGCGGATGGGAGCTGCTGCTGGGTTTGCTGCTTAGCCTGCGCGTGCTGCCGTCGCCTCGCACGGGCATACAGCGCAACATTGCCGGCATCACCGGTCTGCTGCTCATCCTTGTGCCTGCGGTACTCTACCGGCCGGAGACGCACTTCCCGGGTTGGGCAGCGCTGCCGCCGTGCGCGGGTGCTGCGCTTATCATCGCCGCCGGCGAGACTGGCAGCTCTATCGCCGGAGCGCTTCTCTCCTTGCGCCCGCTCGTCTTCCTCGGCCTGATCTCGTATTCGCTTTACCTGTGGCACTGGCCGCTGCTGGTGCTGCAGCGCACCAACGATCTCTTCTTCCAAAGCACCTTCACGCGCAAGGACAAGCTGCTCTTCTGCGCCGGAACGATCGCGCTCTCCGCGCTCTCCTGGGCCTTGATTGAGCAGCCCTTCCGCACCGGCATCTTTCGCCGGAATCGTCGCGCGCTCTGGCTCAGCTCCGCCGTGGCTTTCGGCTGTCTCCTTCTCGCCTCAGCAACCGCTGTGCGCACGGGAGGCTTCCCCGGCCGCTTCTCACCCGCCGCGCAGCAGATCGCCGCCTGGAGCGCCCTTGACCGCCACAGCACCTACCGCGAGGGCACCTGCTTCCTCACCGGCCAAAGCAGCTTCGGCGACTTCCGCCCGGAGGTCTGCCTCGCTTCGGAATCCGGCAGGCCCACACTCCTGCTGGCCGGCGACAGCCACGCAGGCCAGCTCTACTACGGCCTCACGCACGCCTTCCCGGAGCGCAGCATCCTGCAGGCCACGGCGTCCGCCTGTAAGCCTTTTCTGGAGCGCAGCAGCTCGCCGCGGCCGCAGTGCCGGAAGCTCTTCGGATACCTCTTTGGAGAGTTCCTGCCGAAGCATCCTGTCGACACGCTGCTGCTGGCCGCCCAATGGTTTCCAGGCGATATGGACGCTCTCTCGGACACAATCCGCTTTGCCCAGCAGCAGGGTACCCGTGTCGTCGTCTTCGGGCCCATGATCGAGTACGATCTCGACCTGCCCCGGCTGCTGGCTTTGGATATGCGCAGCGGGCGGATCAGCGATGTCGACCGGCATCGCCTGCGCGAGCCCGAGCAGCTGGACCGCACCATGGCGCAGCTCGCCAGGACGCGCTGGCATGTGGGATACATCTCCGTCTACCAGGACCTCTGCCGCCCAGCCTGCCCCCTGTACGCCGGCGCAAACGTCCCTCTGCTGCACGACTCCCACCACCTCACAC
>CAXTSF010000062.1:0-15069 GCA_964246865.1 uncultured Terriglobus sp. | reverse complement strand
GGGCACCCCCAGCGGCAGCGGCAAGTACGCCGGCACCGCCTCAGGCTCTTCTTTGACCTTGAGCGCTTCACCCTCAATTGCAAAACCGGTCCGCTACCCCGTCCGCCTCGCCATCCACTGCGATGACCGCTCCGGCATGCTCAAGGAACTCACCGCCATCATCTCCGACGACGACACCGACATCCGCTCCGTCGACTCCACCACCACCCCCGAAGGCAACGCCATCGTCGAATTCGTCGTAGAAACCCTCGACCTCCGCCACCTCACCAAACTGACCGTCGACCTCCGAAGAGTCCCCGGCGTAAGAGAAGTCCAACGCGTCAGTAAGGTTTAGCTCACACTACGGAGAATTCTTATTAGCAAAGACTTTGATGACCAAATGGCCATTTATAGGAAAGCGCTCCAGCGTTACTCGACGGCTGTTGAGCACGCCTCGATATCGTCAATTTGCGTGAAAGGGCTCGATGCGGGTCCACAACGCTATTGGGCTTCGGTTATTTTCACCCGCCTCGTTGCTCTCGCCTCCAACGTCTTGTTCATCTGCCCAGAAAGCATTCTGAACAAGGATGGACTGGTTTGGGATTTTGGCAGCCTAGCCGCCCTTATAAGAGGTGTATTCGAGACTATACTGATGATTTTCTATTTAGGCCTCGACGAACTCTCAGAAGACGATTGGAAACTGAGAATCAATGTCGTACACCTAAACGACTGCACAGAGCGCATTAGGCTCTTCTATAATCTTGGCTCATACGAGCAGCTAGGAGGATTGATCCCAACTGCCGTCTGGCTCCGCGATAAGGTCCGGACAAACCCGAGCTACAAGAGCCTTTCAAGTCAGACTCAAAAAGATTTGTTGTGCGGAGAGAAGCCGACTATTTTTGGAAAAAAGCAAATGATCGTTCGCCTTGGGCAGAATTCTGATGAAGTCCTAAGTTACTATAGGTTTGTCTCGAATTACGTGCACAATTTCCCCTTCGGTTTTCACCGGACTGGCTTACATGGCAGAGATGGAACTATAAACCTAGTTGACATCACTTATTACGCGCAAGCGCTCGACTTCGGCGCACAATGGTTAGAGCGAGTCAACAAAGGCTTTCAGCAAAAGTTCGAAGGTTTCACTACGTTTAGCGCCCACGCGCGCTTCGATCTCTCAATACTTCGACGTCGATCGCCGACCCTCAAAGCGGATATGGCTCTGGTTGATCGAGTTTTCGGGATAAGGCCGACATAAGGCGGGTGGCCCAGATCCCAATCCACCCTGAACTCGGGTGTCCACATCTGAATCTCCTTAGATCGGGTGCCTCACATCTCGCTTCTGAGATGTGGGATTACCGCCCCAAACCTTCCTGTAGTACACACCACCCAAACCGGTCATCCCAAAACCCCACCCGAGCCGCCTACACTCGCAATATGCCGCACGGTCTTGTCCGCTATCAGAACAGCGGATGCCTTCACTTCATTACCTTCTCTTGTTATAGCCGGCGTCCCTACCTCGCCTCCTCCGAAGCCAGGGATCTCTTAGAACACTCCCTCGAACGCATCCGGCTTCGCTACCAGCTCTGGGAGAGCGGCTACGTGGTCATGCCGGAGCACGTCCACCTGCTTCTCAGCGAACCCTTTCCTGAACAGGCGAACACGGTCCCGTCGAGATCGAATCACCCCACACTGTCCGCCGCCGTGGTTCCGTCCATCCCACATGGCACATCGCAAAAGCAAGATGTGGGGCACCCCCGTTGAGAGTGGTGATCAGGAGGGGCCTGCCCCAGGTGCGCGAAGCTAACCCTGGGTCCGGCACCCATCGGCGCTTTCCGTTGTGCGGCCGCACGCCGCTTGTGGCCCGCTCCCTTGCTCGCCGGCGCTTACCTCGGTAGGAGCGCAACTTCCGCGCGTTCCCCTCCTTAGGAGAAACCCGCATGCGCACCTATCCACGCCTCACCCTGCCCTTGCTTCTCTTCGGCCTCGCTGCCGGCGCCCCTGCGCAGAACCCGCCGGAACACACCGGGGAGGTCTCACAGCCACTCGTCGGCGGCACCCTCGTTGATCTGCAGACGCAGCGCGACTTCGGTCTGCTGGTGCTCACCAACCCGGCGGGAAGTTGCAGCGCGTCCATGCTCAACGATTCCTGGGCCATCACCGCTGCACACTGCGTCTATCCCTCAACCACCGCAGCCAGCGCGGCCTTCGCACCGGCACAAATCCAGCTCACCGCGAACTGGCTAAGCCAGAACAAGACGCATGCCGTACTCCAGGTCATCCCGTTCACCGGCTTTCCTTTCCAGGGCAACAACGATATCGCGCTCCTGCAGGTCGGCGCGCGCGACTTCAACCGCACACTCATCAAAGACCGGACTCTGGCCAGGCCGGACAACCTGAACACGCTCAACCTTCTCCTCTTTGGGCGCGGCATCAGCCAGCTTGCCTTTCAGTCACCCGCGGGCCCGGTCCCCGCTGTCAGGGACGGACAGTACCGCTCGGCCAGGCTGCTCTCCGGCGTCGTCAGCCGGGCCGGCGAGACGCCCTCCGCCAGCGTCGATCTGCCTCTCGCCAACGGCGTCGCCGTCGCCGGCGGGGACAGCGGAGGCCCTATGTACTTCCAGGCCTGGGACAGTCCCAACACAAACACCCAGAAGCTGGAGTGGCGCTTGCTCGGCATCCACTCCAACTGCTCTGTACAGTGCCTTGCCGGGCAAAGCTGCACGCCGCCCGCGAACCCGTGGACATTCGTCTCCGCGATCAACTCCTGTCAGGACGCAAGCGTTCTCCCGGTGCGCGATCGCATCCTCAACATCATCGCGACAGTCAGTCCGGACAACGCGAATCAGCCGGGCAGCTTTGGTACCGCGGTGCCGCCCTCCGTCCTGGCGCACCGGCGTGCCCTCTACGCCACCAACATCGACGAGCCGCTGGTCGCGCCTCCGGGAGCCGCTGTCGATGTCCAGCTCCCCTTCCAGAACTGCCACGGCTTGGCCCATGTTGGACCCAGCCCATGTATCCTCTCGCCTGCCTTCCAGCAATGGGGGTACGACTCGGCAACACACCGGCTCCTGCATGTCGACAGTGGCAAATGCGTCAACATCAGCGGAGCGCATCGCGAACCGGGCGCATGGATCATCCTCTTTCCATGCAGCGGCGCGCCCAACGAAAAGTGGACCGTCATGGCACAGCAGGGTGGCAGCATCCTAAGCTTTCGCAGCGATCTCAGCGGTCTTTGCCTGAGCGCGATCCCCGGCAAAAACAGTACCGGCGGCAGAGGGCCGGCACTGACCATCGCCACCTCCGGCAGGCTCACGCAGATGCCCTGCAACGGGGCCGATCCCGCGCAGCGTTTCGCCGACGCCGATTCCGCCTGGGCGTCTAGAAACGGCCCAAGATGACAGGAGTAACGATGGGCTGCCGCGGTGGCGACTGCCGGCACCATCGCGCAACAGCCCGGTGCGAATCGACTGCTACCGTGCCTTGACGCCGTCGTCTCCCTCCACCATCACCACGGCACTCTCCACCGTTCCGAGCGCTGCACCCTCACTGGGTGCGCTGAGGTGCACGGCGAAGCTTCGGGAACCCCGTCGCATGGGCTGATGCTTCAGGAAGACCGGCACGGTCTTTGGGGCCCTGTCTCCGGCAGCCCACGTGAGTGTGCCCTCGCTGGCCGTGTAGTCCACGCCGGCGGCCCCGGTGCCATCGGCAGTGGCGAAGTGAACGGAAACCGCGCCCTCGCCCTCACCCGAGCGGGTCACCACCAGCTTCGCCGGTGCTGCTCCAGTGCTCACGCTGTAGGCCGCGGCTGAGAGCTGCAGCTGCGCAGCAGGCTGATTGGCCGTGCACAGATTCTTGTCGCAGATGTAGTTAACACTCGATCCGCATCCTGCGAGCGCCAGGCCGAACAGACCGGTGGCACTCGCGCACAGTAGACCGTTTGCGTAGAGGGCAGGGAAGCCGCGCCTGATGCGCCTTGGATCTTTCCCGCGGCTCTCCGGTAGATCTCTGCGAAGAGATCGGTCTATAGCTGGTCTGTGTCGCATGGCATCTCCCCTGGACATATGCATTCGGTGCATGGCAATGAACAAACAAATATCCGCAAGCCTCCGAAGGCTCCCGGCAAATCCGCGGCGAACACGTCCGACTCTATCCGGGAGGTACCGGAGGGTCTATCACCAGGGAGGGGGATGCTCTGCAACCTTCATCACGTATGCCAAACGCCGGCTTACCGTGCCCAGCATCGCGGCTGTGGCCGGCTCTCCCGCACACGGACCTGCCAGCACGCAGATTTGCCCGAAAGCGAGGGAACCTGCCGTCGGGATCATCTGTCTTAAGCGGTAAAAATTGACCAGCCCTGGTGAAAGAAGGCCGAGCCATAAAAAGTCGCGCCTTCGGACAAACAGCGGACAGACCCTGCGACACCGGCCCGCATAGTCTGTACCTATGAGCGAGGATCGCATCCTGGCGGCAGACCTGTTCCACGGCAATGTATTGGTGACCTTTGCGGACGGCACAACCGCTCTTATAGAAGCGGCTGCGCTTCGTAACTGCGCTGAGCAGATCGATTGCTTTCTCGCGGCCGACACCGAAGAAGGGGACTTTGGCAAACCCGTCGAGGACTAGGCAGGGCCGGTGAGAAGCGAGGCTGAATCAGCCTTCCGCTTTCCCCGGCCCCGATCTCTGCTGGCCCGGTCTTTACGCTCCGCTAGATGTCCAGGTTCTTCACATCCAGCGCGTTCTCTTCAATGAAGCGCCGGCGCGATTCCACATCCTCGCCCATCAGGGTCGTAAAGATCTCCTCCGTGGCGGCGATATCCTCGAGACGCACCTGCAGCAGCGTGCGCCGCTCCGGGTCCATGGTGGTCTCCCAGAGCTGCTCGGCCGTCATCTCGCCCAGGCCCTTGTAGCGCTGCACCTGGTACTCCTTCTTGCCCTGCTCGATGACGTAATCGAAGAGCTCGCGCGGCGTCTGTTTCGTCACCGGGTCCTGTGCGGCCCTGCCGGAGCCCCGGCGCGCGCTGCCCTTCACCTCGGTCGCTGTCCCCGGAGCGGAGGCTACCAGCTCCTCCACACCCTCGGTTTCGGCTGCCTCTTCGGCCTCGTCAGCGGCGGCAATCTCCGCCTTGCTCCCCGTCTTCCCAACATAGTCCACTACAAAGGGTGCCTGCAACTCCGCACCGATCAGCGCGTACTTGCCCAGCATCACCCGCATCTCCGGAGCGTTCACGGAGGTGTAGTCGATCACGCGCGCCGCCCCCTGCGCATCGCTGTAGCTGAGCGACCACGTGGAGTGCTCCTCATCGCGGACCGGCTCGCCCACATGCCGGAACTGCCAGTCCCGTGCCATGCCTTGCAGGACCTCTGCCATGGTCTTCAGCTTATCGGGTGATTCAAAGTCGCTGCGCTTCGCGGGCTCTTTGCCCTCATGGGCGAAGATCTTCGCGATCGCCGTAGTCACACGCTCATTGCGGAAGCGTTTGTCCGCCTTATCGAACGCCGTCAGGTACTCGTTCAAGTGACCCATGAACTTGGTCAGGACAGCACCTTCCATGGCCGTTGCGTCCGCGCCATACCGGACCACCATGCCGTCGGAGGCGCGCTTCACCATCACCTGCACGAACTCGCGGTCGTCCTTGATGTACTGCTCAAATTTGCCCTTCTTGATCTTGTACAGGGGCGGCTGTGCGATATACACATGGCCGCGCAGGATCAGCTCCGTCATGTGGCGGAAGAAGAAGGTCAGCAGCAGCGTCCGAATATGCGATCCGTCCACGTCGGCATCGGTCATCAGAATCAGCTTGCCGTAGCGCAGCTTCGTCAGGTTGAAATCATCCTTGCCGATGCCGGTCCCAAGGGCCGTAATCATCGCGCGAATTTCTTCGTGGCCCAGCATCTTGTCATACCGGGCCTTCTCCACGTTCAGGATCTTGCCCTTCAGCGGCAGGATCGCCTGAAAACGCCGGTCCCGGCCCTGCTTGGCCGTCCCACCGGCCGACTCACCCTCCACCAGATACAGTTCGCAGCGGTCCGGATTGCGCTCGGAGCAGTCTGCCAGCTTGCCGGGCAGCCCACCCCCGTCCAGCGCGCCCTTGCGCCGGGTCAGGTCGCGGGCTTTGCGTGCGGCCTCGCGTGCGCGCGCCGCGTCGATGGCCTTGTTGATGATCTTTTTTGCAACCTGCGGGTTCTGTTCAAAAAAAGCGCCCAGCCGTTCATTGACAAACTGCTGCACCTGGCCGGAGATGTCGGAGTTCAGCTTGCCCTTGGTCTGGCCTTCAAACTGCGGCTGCGGCAGCTTTACGCTGACCACCGCCACCAGTCCCTCGCGCACGTCGTCGCCGCTCAGCGACTCCTTCATGTCCTTGAACAGGCCAAGCGCCTGGCCGGCAACGTTGATCGTGCGCGTCAGCGAGGTGCGGAAGCCTGAGAGGTGCGTGCCGCCATCCACCGTGTTGATGTTGTTGGCGAAGGAAAACACCGTCTCCGAATAGGCGTCGTTGTACTGCAGCGCAATCTCCATCACAAGCTGGCCGCGCTCCGCTTCCATGTAGATCGGCTTCTCGTGCAGCACGGCCTTGCCTTTGTTCAGGTGCTTGATGAACTCTGCAATACCGCCGCTGTACTTGAACGATTGCGTCTTCGCTTCACCTGTCTTCGGATCCGTGGTGCGCTCGTCGGTCAGCGTAATCTCAATGCCCTTGTTCAGGAAGGCGAGCTGCCGCAGGCGTCCAGACAGAATGTCGTAGTTGTACTCGTGGACCGTAAAGATCGATTTATCCGGCAGGAAGTGGACTTTGGTGCCGCGCTTGGCGCTGACGCCCACCTTGCGCACCGCGCCCAGCGGGATGCCTTTGCTGTAGTCCTGCTGCCACGTGTGCCCGTCGCGCCAGATCTCGACATCAAACTCTTCGGAGAGGCCGTTCACGCACGAAACGCCTACGCCATGCAGACCGCCCGACACCTTGTAGGAGCTGGCGTCGAACTTGCCGCCGGCGTGCAACTTGGTCAGCACCACCTCCACGGCAGCCATCTTGGTGCCGTCGGGCAGTGTCTTCATATCCACAGGAATCCCGCGGCCGTCATCGACCACCGTGATGGAGTTGTCTACGTGAACGGTGCAATCGATGCGCGTGGCATGGCCGGCAAGCGCCTCGTCCACTGAGTTGTCCACCACCTCATACACGAGGTGGTGCAGACCCTGTTCCCCGGTGGAGCCGATATACATTGCGGGGCGCAGCCGGACCGCCTCAAGCCCCTCAAGAATCTTGATATTCTCGCTGGTATAGCTCGGCTGGCCGGTTTCGGAGGTGACTTTCTTTGTGGGCGCCGTTGGAGCGTTTGCCGGATCGTTCTGTTGCAGGTCAAGCAGGGGCGTTTCGGTGGCCATCGTTCTCCTGAAAGCGTGTGAAGACAGCTTCAAACGGCCTCATCAAGCCGGTACGGCGACGAGCGGAAAGACTGTAGTTACTCCTTTCAGTCTACCACTCGCAGGTGCCGAAATGACGTGTGGGCGTGCCTCGCACGGCAAGGCACCGGCCCGCCTCGTGCAAGCTGTTGATGCGGGCTCTCGCAGATTGTGAGCACGCGCTTGTTGCCCTAGAGTAGGTTTCATCATGTCCTCTGCCGTCGTACCCAGACCAAGTTCGTCCCGGCTGGGCAGCTTCCCGCTTTGGGAGTCCCTGGCCGTCCTGTTCTGTGCCCTTTTCGGCATCTTCCTTGTGCTCATCATCCATCCTGATGGGGATGGCGGCTGGTTCTGGTACTCCGTACTTTTCCGCAGCGGGCAGAGGCTCTACCGGGATCTGCATCTGGCACTCCAACCCATGCTGGTGCTTGAGATGTCGTCTGTACAGCGCATGCTGGGGACAAAGTGGTTTCCGTCTCTGGCTGTGGGAACAATCAACCTCGTGCTGCACGTGACAGCCCTCATGTGGGTCGTCCGATTCTGCACCTGGAGACAATGGCAAAAGGCGCTGCTGCTGGTCTGCTCGTTTGTGACCGCAATCGAGTTCCTCATCATTCGATTCGACGACTACCACGTAATCTCGCTCTTTCTGGAGCTGTATTCGGCGGCACTGTTGCTCTTGCTATCCAGAAAGGAGGAGCAGCGCTTCTGGTTCTGGATAGCAGCGGGACTCGGCATACTTTCCGGACTCTGCATCACCAACCGGCTGAACGATGGAGCAGCACTATTGGGCGCCGTCTTGTTTGTGCTGCTGTGGCTCCCATGCGCCGGCGGACTTAAGACGGCATCTGTCACCGCGCTGTCAGCAGGTGTCACGACGGTAGGAATTATCGCCCTAACCGGGGATAGCCTGAGCGACTGGCTCCTGTACTCAATTCAGCGGGCGGCGGCCCTTAAGGGTGGTACGGGTCACGTCCTTCTCTATCCTCTGCGACTGCCCTGGTCAACGGTAACGATGCTGCTGGAGAACTGGCGCATCACGGTGGCTACCGTGATCCCGCTGCTCATCGCCGGAGTCGTGGCAGCTCTCGTTGGCCGCTCCCGGGACGCAGACAGCCCAGGGATGTGGACGGCGCTTCGGTCGCGGCAGGGTGTGGTGCTCGCGTTTCTGGTGTTAGCCGCACTTCCTCTCGTATATCGTGGCGGAGCTGCCGCGCGAGGCATGGTGGGCGTTGGTGTCCTCGTACTCCTGTTTCAGGTTGGTTGGGTCCTTTGGCGGTTGTGTCTGCGGCAGATAGGAAGAGAACCCGCAGACTGGAACCCACGCGAGCTGTTGCTGCTGCTGCCCATGGGCCAGCTCGTTTCATCGGCCATGAGCGCGGCGCGCTTTCACCCGAACAGCTTTCCCGCCATTGCGGCATTTCTGCTGCTCCTCCCTGTTGCGCTTCAGAGGCATATGTCCGGCACAAGGCGTAAAGCGTTCTTCCTCACCCTCGTCGCCGTCCTGGCCATCTCGGGCTTTGTCGACAAAATGCGAACGCCCTTCAGATGGTGGAATTACCACACGGCAAGCTGGACGGCAAAGCGGGTCTGGTACGCCAGCCCTGCCAATGGACCGATGCTGGTCCAGCAGGACGAGCTGCAACTCGTCGAGCCAGTTTGTCATGCCGTTGCCACAAACACGCCCGGGTCGCAGGAATTACTGTCGCTGCCATTCCCATACGCGAACTACTTCTGCGGCGTCCCGCCTTGGCACGGCTATGTGCAAACCTTCTTCGATACCTCCAGCAAAGCGACCATAGACGGGCTGACAGCAGAGCTGGAGCGCAAGCCGCCACAGTGGATCTTCTATCAGAGGCAATTGCGTGTACTCCGGGAACACGAGGTCGGCTTCCAGGCAGGGAAGCCCCTGCCGCACCGCGCTCTCGACGCGCTGATTATGAGCCGGCTGCAGACAGGTCTCTGGCACGCGACAGAAGAGAAAGCCCCAGACGCCGATGACTCACAATGGCTGCTGATTCGAACGCGTTAACATCAAAGAGCACACGGCTGGCTGGGTAGATCAGCGGAAAAGCATCCCGGATCGCCATGATGCAGCAGAGACGCTGGCTCCCAGGCATCAGCGGACGCTGGTATCCGTCGTGAACATGTGTTCGAGGCCCCTGGAGATAGCGTAAAAACAGATGTTGCTTAAGACGCGAGACGACTTACACCGGCAGTTCCCCTGGCAGGCTTCCGCAGCTCTGTTCTGCACCCTCTTCGGATTGATGCTGGTGCTGATCATCCATCCCGACGGGGACGGCAGCTGGTTCTGGTATTCGACCTTGTTTCGGGGGGGCGCGCGCCTGTACCGTGACCTCCACCTCGCCTTGCAGCCGATGCTGGTACTCGAAATCGCAACGGTGCAAAGGGCCCTCGGTACCGGATGGCTGTCGTCACTCGCCACGGGTACGGCCAATGTGCTCCTGTACGTGGGGGCTCTGCTGAGCCTCACCCGCTTCTCGCATTGGCGTCACTGGGAGAAGGCACTGATACTCACGTGCGCCTTTGTCACCACAACGGATTTCTTGACGATCCGCTTCGACGACTATCACGTCCTTTCGAGCTTTCTGGAAACATCCAGTCTCGTGCTGCTGCTGCTTCTGAGCCGTATGCAATCCACGAAGAGCTGTTTAGCGGTGATCACAGGATTGGGTGCACTGAGCGGGCTGTGCATCACGAACCGGCTCAACGACGGAGCCGCGCTGCTATGCGCAGTCCTCATGGTGGTGCCGTGGCTTCTACCCGCGCGTAGAACGGCTGCTGTCGTAGCGGCGTGCGGTACGGTTTGCATCGTGGCTGCCGTCACCGTCACGGTTGTTGTCGCGGCGACGGGTGACTCCCTGCACGATTGGGCTTTCTACTCCATCCAGCGGGCGGCCGCAATCAAGGGTGGAACCGGCCATGTGCTGCTCTACCCGCTTCGCCTGCCATGGTTGACGCTGCTGCAGTTGTTCATCGTCAGTCGCAGGGTCGCCGTTTGTGTCGTGATGATCGTCATGCTGACCCTGCTGATGATGGATCGGCAAGGCGAGCGCCTGCGGCGTTGGCGTGTGCCGCTGCTGTTGCTTCTGTCTCTCGGGCTGGTGCGTCCGCTATGGGCGGGCGGTGCTGTAGCCCACGGGCTTGCGGGACTCGGTACGCTCACCATGCTGATCGCTGCCGGCGCCGTGCTTTGGCGTCTGTGGCTGACCTATACAAACCGCACTCCTTCCGGCTGGAGCCCGATGGAAGCGCTGGTGCTGCTGCCGGCAGGGCAACTGATGTCCATCTCCATGAGCTCGGCGCGATGGTACCCGAACACCTTCCCGCCGGTGGCGGCCTTTGTGCTGATTGCTCCGATCGCCTTCGGACCGTGGCTGGCACAGCGGCGGCGGCATCGCGCTTTTCTGCTGTTTGTGGCACTGCTGACCATCTCCGCGTTTGCGGAGAAGTTGCGTTCACCCTTTCATTGGTGGAACTACCAGGCCACCAGCCTGACAGCGAAGCGTGTGTGGTACCAGCACCCGGCATACGGTCCCATGCTGGTGCAGGCGGACGAGCTTCATCTGGTCAAGCCGGTCTGCGACACCATCGCGGCGGAGACCATGGGCTCCCGGGAACTGCTGTCGCTGCCCTTTCCCTACGCGAACTATTTTTGTGGCATTCCGCCGTGGCACGGGTATGTGCAAACTTTCTTCGACACGTCCAGTAAAGCGACCATCGACGCTCTCATGTCGGAGCTTCGGACAAATCCTCCCCAATGGATCTTCTACCAGCGACAGATGCGCGTTTTGCGGGCGCACGAGGAAGCCTTCCAGGGCGGGCAACCGCTGCCGCATCGGGCTCTGGATCTCTTGATCGAGGATCGGATCCACAGCGGTGTTTGGAAGGCGAGACCGGAAGCTGCCCCGGAGGGCGATGATTCGCAGTGGGTGCTGATCCAGACGCGTTAGAGCTTGTGCCTGGAAGGTCTTTCCAGTAGTCTTTGATGGTTGTACCCACGTTCGTGCGGTCCCGCTCTTTGGCTGCGCAATCCAGGACAGGAATCGATATGCCCAAGCTCAAAACGCACTCCGGTGCGGCAAAACGCTTCAAGATGACCGGCACCGGCAAAATCAAGCGCGGTCAGACGAAGAAGCGGCACATCCTCACGACCAAAGACACAAAGACCAAGCGCAAGCTCACCGCAAGCGCCTATGTGTCCGATGGCGATTACGCCAAGGTCGCCCGAATGATTCCTTACGCCTGATCCCTGCCGGCCGGGAGGCCTGCAACATGCGTAGAGAACCATCGCAATTCCATCTTCTTTGTCCAGCCGTGTTCTCTCGAGAGCACAACGGTCCTGAAAAGCGTTCCTGGGCCCTCGCCATGGACATCTCCATGGCGATGACGAGACAAAGAGCAGCAAGCGTGTGAAGAGGCCTGATCGCGGTATCCATCGCGATCTCCTTACCTCCAGCCGCTAACGCGAAGTACGCAAAAGGAGAACAGCCATGCCCCGTGTCAAACGCGGAACCAAACGCCGCGATCGCCGCAAGAAGATTCTTCGCCGCGCATCCGGATACTTCCTCACAAAATCCAAGCTCTACCAGGCCGCGCAGGAGGCCGTTGAGCGCGGGCTCAAGTTCGCCTATATCGGCCGCAAGCAGAAGAAGCGTCAGTTTCGCTCTCTCTGGATCGTCCGCATCGGCGCGGGTGCCCGGCTGAACGGTATGAGCTACTCCACCTTCATCTCCGGCCTGAAAAAGGCGCAGATCGAACTCGATCGCAAGATACTGAGTGACATCGCAACCCGCGACGCCGCCGGTTTCGCGGAGCTGGCGAGCATCGCGCGCTCGGCCAACGAGACTGCGAAGTCACAACGGCAGGCAGCAGCGTAAGTCCAGGCTGGTTCGTCCACGCGAAAGGGCATGGCCTAGGCCGTGCCTTTTTCCGCTTCCGCGCCAAGAGCCTCAGGCAAAGAGTTGCCGGTCCCGCGAGTGCAGATCCTTCGGGTCAAAGTAGCCCCGGGTCCAGGCATCATTTGTCTGCAGGAACCAGCCTGCCTCCACGGCGGCACCGGCCTTGTTCGCCTGCGGCTTCACTGTCGCCTTGCCCGTCGGGATCTTCGCTGTCGCGGTACCGGAGCCGGAGTTTTTCGCCTGCGCATACTTGTCCAGGAATTGAAAATGATCGACCAGCGCCAGCGCCTCCAGCGTGAATGCAGTCACCACATCCGCATCATGGATCGCGAGCAGGTTGTCGCCGTTGGCGTGCTCGCCCCCGGCCGCCAGGTTGGACGAGCCGCAGTACACCACCGGATCAGGCCCGTTGAAGCCGCAGATCACAAACTTGTGGTGGATCTGATGACCCGGGATAGGCGGCAGCTGGTCGAAGGGCGCCGGCAGCTGTGTTTTGCCCGGCTTGCCTGTCACCAGGATGCCCGTGTCGCTGCCCGGCTTGTACAGCGATATACCCGCGGGGCTGTCCGAGATGCCGTAGCTCAGGATCTCCGCATTCCCATGGATCGCGTTGAGCGCGTGGTAGACGGGGTTCGTGTCGCCGGAGATGTCCATAACCGCGAAGAAGACATTCCCGATTACGTTGCCATTGGACCGCTCGGCCGCGATACGGTCCGTGATGCCCTTTAGGATGCCGTCCGCCACAGGCTGCGCGTGTGGGCTGAAGGTGATCTCTGCCTTTGGCAGGCCGGCCCCGGAGACGGCATAGGGCGCTGCGGACAAGGGGCTGCCGGTAAACTTCGTCGCGGACACCTTGTCGCTCCACGCCTCCTCGAAGACCTTCTGGTACTCGGCCGCGACCGCGGGATCGTCGAAGACAACTACGTGGTTTGAGTTGACGTACAGCCCGGTTACGGAGAAGTTCGTTGAGCCCGTCAGTACCTTCTGCGCTGCACCCGTACCATCGCTGACAATCAGAATTTTGTCATGCGAGAAGCGGCCGAACTTGCCTCGAAGCAGAGCGGACCCGCCTTTCGCCTTTGCGTTGAACTGTTGTTCAAAGAGGTCTTCCGGCTTGGGCGTGCTGGCACTGTGGTGCAGCGTCGCGTTATCGAGGATGATGCGCACCTGGCCGCGCGCGGCCAGCGTCAGCAGCGCCGCACAGATGTCCGGTTCGTTCAGGTCATAGGCAAAGATCGACAGCTTCAACGACCTGTTCCTGGTCACCTCCTCCAGAATGCCGAAGATAGCCTCGCGTGCTGTCGATCCGGACCAGGTGTACTCATCCAGAAATGTGAAGCTCTTGCCAGCGGGGTTCGTTCCGGCCGCGGTCGAGGTGTCGAAGAGCAGATCGTTTCCCTTTGGCCGGATCAGCGTCTGCAATCCAAAATGATGCACAAACGCCTGAGACTGCACAAAACCGCGCGTAAATCCAAGCCGCAGCCTCCCCTTGCGAAATGGCGCGACATCTATCTCCACCTGCATCGCTGCCTTCGGGTCGAGCGGCAGCATGGAGGCCTTGCCCCCGAAGAACCGGGGCGTCACCGTGTACCGCGTTTTGCCCGTGGCGGGTGTCGTGCCGCCGTGCACACCGGCTGGGTAGTGCATCCAGCGAAACTTGTGGATCGGTGCGTTCGCGGTGGAGTTGGCCGGCTCGCCCGCCAGCTGCGCGTGCTTTGAGGGATCCTGAAACTGCAGTTGATTTCGCAGGTAGTAGCTCGCTCCACTTGGCGGATGGCATTCGATCGTGAAGCCGGCAAGGTCCTTCACGGCGGCGGCGTCCGTGCAGTTGAAGGCAAGCAGCGTTTTCAGGTCGCCCGAAAAGGCCCGGGTGGAGAAGTGGCCGTTGGTCGCGATGGTCGCTGGCATGGAGCCTCCGTAAACTTGGGTCCTGATTAGCTGACGCCTACCCCGGGGCATGGTAAACCGGCGCAGGGCAACAAGGGATAAAGTGGCAGGAGCATGCGAATCACCGCTCTTGTTCTGATCGCGCTTTCCATGGTCTCTGGGGCTCAATCGGCGGCGAAGCCGGATACAGCCCCGGCGAAAGCCGACCTGGCCGTCGCAAAGCCGGATGCAGCCGCAATGGCCCTGCGCGGCGGCTATGGTCCCTACCGGACCAATAACGATCTGCTCTCCTACGCGCTGGACGTGCGCGTTGACCCGGTTGCGAAGACCATCCGCGGCAGCAACAAGATCCGTTTTCGCATGCTCGAGCCCGGCTCGCGCATCCAGCTGGAACTCACACCGGTGCTGGCAATTGAGCGCGTCACGATGAAGCGCAAGGATCTCAGGTTCACGCGCGACGGCACAACCTTCTTCGTCGACTTCCCGAAGGAGTTGAAGCGCGGGAAAAGCTACGAGGTCCAGGTCTTCTACGCGGGCCAGCCTAGACGGGTTGGCCGCTTCGGCGGCATGGTCTTTGACACCGACAGCAAAGGCCGCCCGTGGATCTTCACCTCATGCGAGGACGAGGGTGCCAGCGTCTGGTGGCCCAACAAGGACCAGTGGCGCGACGAACCGCAGGACGGCGTCACACTTCATATTGCGGTGCCGAACGGCCTCATGGATATCTCCAACGGCCGCCGAAAGGGGAGGAAGGATCTGCACGACGGTTTCACGCGATGGGACTGGCGCGTCACCTATCCGATCAACAACTATGACGTCGCCCTCAACATCGGTGCCTACGAACACTTCGACGACCGTCTAAACGATCTCACGCTAGACTTC
>CAXTSF010000061.1:15050-15329 GCA_964246865.1 uncultured Terriglobus sp. | reverse complement strand
GTGGCGATCACCAATGTCCCGGGGTCGACGATGGCGCGCGAGGCAGATGTGGCGCTGCCGACGGCGGCGGGGCGGGAACGCGCTATCCCGGCGACCAAGAGCTTCACGGCGCAGCTGCTGGTGCTGCAGCTTCTGGCGCTCCTGTGTGCGGAGGCGAGCGGCGATCTGACGGCGGCACAGATGCGGGCACGGCTCGACGAGCTGGAGGCGCTGCCCGCGGCGAGTGAGCGGAAGCTGGCCGGATGGCCGCCGGCGCTGCAGGCGCTTGCCGGGCAGGAC
>CAXTSF010000061.1:3420-15040 GCA_964246865.1 uncultured Terriglobus sp. | reverse complement strand
TGCGGAGTCGGTGCTGCGGCACGGGAAGATCCTGCAGTTGATGCGGGATATGCGAGCGCAGGGGGCGAACGTGCTGGCGGTGACGAATCGGGAGGATGCAGAGGCGCAGTCCCTGGCGACGATGGCGGTGACGGTGGAGCCGATGCCCGAGGCGCTGCTGGGGATGAGTGAGGTGATCCCGCTGCAGATGCTGGCGTACTTCGTTGCGGTAGGCAATGGGATCGATGTGGACCGGCCGAGAAATCTGGTCAAAGCCGTGGTCGCGGAGTAGAGCGGCGGTGGCGTATTTTCTCGCGATCGATTCGGGTGGAACCCAGGCGCAGTATGTGCTGGGCGATGAGACGCGTGCGCTGGCGCAGACGGTGAGCGGCACCATCAAGCGGCTACGGGTCTCCGCGGAAGAGGCGGCGGCACATCTGGATGAGGCGCTTCACGAGTTGGAGCGGCAGAGCGGCGTACCGGTGCGCGCGGTGACGCAGACGTGTGTGGGCGCGGCGGGGAACTCGGTGCCGGTCATCGGGGACTGGCTTCGCGAGGCTCTGGGCAGCCGTGTGGGCGGCGGACTGCTGCTGCTGAACGATGTAGAGATTGCGCTGGAGGCGGCCTTTCATGGCGGGCCGGGGATCCTGGTGTTGGCCGGGACAGGGTCGAATGTGGTGGGGCGGACGAACACGGGCTGGATGACCAGCGCGGGCGGTTGGGGACCAATGCTGGGGGATCAGGGCAGCGGGCACGAGATCGGACAGGCGGCACTGCGGGCGCTGTTTCTGGCGATCGACGAGGGCGAGCCGACGACGCTGCTCGAGGCGTTTCTGGCGCATTGGGGGCTGCCGTCGCGGGCGCACCTGGTGGAGTTTGCGAACCAGTGCTCGATGGCGGAGTACGCGCGTCTGACGCGGCCGGTGCTGGCGGCGGCGGAGGCGGGCGATGCGGTGGCGCGGCGGGTGCTCACGACGGAGGGCACCAAGCTGGCGCATCTGGCGCTGCTGGTGGACCGGCGAATGCGAGCGCGGGAGCCAGAGACGGCGGGAGCGCTGCCGGAAGCGCGGAGGATTGCGTTTGCCGGGGGTGTGATGGCGAATCTACCCATGGTGCGTGAGGCGGTGTTGGCGGCGGTACGGGAGGCAATTCCGGAGGTTGCGCCGGTACCGGGGATTGCGCATGGCGTGGAGGGAGCGCTGTGGCGGGCGCGCCGGGAGGGCGACAAGGCGCGGGGCGGCCTCCGCGACGGCGGAACGGAAGCCGGATTGCAGGCGGAAACAATGTAACCGCAGGGAAGCCGGTTTTGGATGCGCCCGGGGAACGGCAGAGTGTACGGGCTTCGGCATCCAAAGCCATACCAGACAAGAATTTGGCAGAGATCCACCGGCATGGGCCGGGGACGGTCTCTGTTGTGTCCCGGGAAAGAGCAGCAGAAGAAGCAGGAGTTTTCAGGCGTGAGTGCAAGAGCAACCATGAGGATTCGCGAGGGTATTCCCTCGCCGCGCGGCGCGACGTGGGATGGGCGCGGCACAAACTTTTCTGTGTTTTCGGAGCATGCGACGAAGGTGGAGGTCTGCCTTTTCGACGAGGACGGCGCGGAGGAGGTCCAGCGGATCGAGCTGCCGGAGTACACGAACCAGGTGTGGCACGGGTATATCGAAGGCCTTCGGCCCGGTGCGGGTTACGGCTACCGGGTACACGGGCCGTACGAGCCGGAGAACGGCCATCGCTTCAACCCGAACAAGCTGCTGCTGGATCCGTACGCGGTGGCACACATGGGCCAACTCCAGTGGGACCCGGCGATCTTCGGCTACGTGATGGAGAGCGGGGATCCCGCGACGTTCGACACGCGGGACAGCGCGCCGTTCATGCCGAAGTGTCTGATTGCGGACCAGGGATTCGACTGGAGCGGCCAGCCGGCGCGGCTGGGACGACTGCGCCGCGCGTGGGATGAAACGGTGATCTACGAAATTCACGTGAAGGGGTTCACGAAGCTCCACCCAAAGGTGCCGGAGGCATGGCGTGGCACGTATGAGGGGCTGGGGTCACCGGAGGTGGTGGACTACATCAAGCGCCTTGGTGTGACCTCGGTGGAGCTGTTGCCGATCCACACGTATGTGGACGACAGCCACCTTGCCGAGAAGGGCCTGACGAACTTCTGGGGCTACAACAGCATTGGATTCTTTGCGCCCGATCCGCGCTACGCGGCGAACCAGAAGCGCGCTCTGCAGGAGTTCAAGGAGATGGTGGCGCGCTTCCACGATGCGGACATCGAGGTGATTCTGGATGTGGTGTACAACCACACGGCGGAGGGCAACGAGCGCGGGCCGACGCTGTCGTTTCGCGGAATTGACAACGCCAGCTACTACCGGCTGATGCCGAACAAGCGGCACTATATCAACGACACGGGTACGGGCAACACGGTGAACGTGAGCCACCCACGCGTGATGCAGATGGTGTGCGACAGCCTGCGCTACTGGGTGGAGCAGACCCACGTGGATGGGTTCCGCTTCGACCTGGGCACGATCTTGGCGCGGGAGCCGAACGGCTTCGACGACCAGAGCGGATTTCTAAAAGCGGTGAGCCAGGACCCGGTGCTGAACTCGGTGAAGCTGATTGCGGAGCCCTGGGATGTGGGGCCGGGCGGCTATCAGGTGGGCGCGTTTCCGCCAGGCTGGACGGAATGGAACGACAAGTTCCGGGATACGGCGCGGGAGTTCTGGAAGGGCGCATCGAGCCCATGCGCGCTGACGCCAAGGCTGTGCGGGTCGGGCGACATCTTCAACTTTATGGGGCGGCGGCCATGGACCTCCATCAACTTCATCACGGCGCATGACGGCTTTACGCTGCGCGACCTGGTGAGCTACAACAAGAAGCACAACGAGGCGAACCAGGAGAACAACAAGGACGGCAGCGACAACAACCACTCCTGGAATTGCGGCATCGAGGGCGAGACGGACGACCCGGAGGTGAACCTCCTGCGGGAGCGGCAGTCGCGCAATCTGCTGGCGACGCTGCTGCTGTCCCAGGGCACGCCGATGCTGCTGGGCGGCGATGAGTTTGGCCGGACGCAGCACGGCAACAACAACGCCTACTGCCAGGATGATGAGATCAGCTGGGTGGACTGGACGCTGCTGAAGAAGAATGACGGCCTGGTCCGATTTGTGCAGAAACTGATCGGCCTGCGGCACAAGTATCCGATTCTGCGGCGGAACCTGTTCCTGACCGGCAGGTACAACGAAGAGCTTGGCGTGAAGGATCTGACGTGGATCAACGCGAGCGGCGCGGAGATGAAACGGCAGGACTGGGACGACGAGCATATGCGGTGCTTCGGCATGCTCCTAGACGGCCGGGCTCAGGCGTCGGGCGTGCGGCAGCGCGGGCATGAGGCGACGATGCTGCTGGTGATCAACGACCACTACGACGTGGTGGAGTTCACCATTCCGGAGGTGCCGGGCGGCGATGCCTGGTCACTGGTGCTGGACACGAACGTGATGGAAACGGGACATCATCCCGTCTTCAAGACAGGCGACCTGTACAGCGTGACGGCGCGGTCGGTACTGATGTTTGCATTGGAGGCGGAGCTGCTGTAGCGGTCATGCTTTGCACAGGGGCCGCCTTGGCTTCGCGCTTTGACAGGGTCAGGGAGGGCTGGTGAGATCCGGATTCGTGGATTGGTTTTCAGCTCTGTACAGGCATTCCCACGTTGGCTTCGCGAACATGAGGCACCCGGGTTCGTAGCTTCGCCTGGTCAGGGCAGGGTGTAGGGGATGCCGAAGCGGCCGATCTGCAGCATGGCGTGGTCGCCCGGCGGGAGAATGTGGAAGGCCTCCACTCGAACGTTGCCGGGGAGTTTGCGGGCGAGGGCGGTCCCCTTCTCCGTTCCGTTCGCGGCGTCGTAGAAGTGCACCTCGAGTGCGTCTTCCACGCGCTTCCAGCCAAAGACGTAGCTGCCGGTCCCCAGCGTGAGTTCGCCCATGCGGATGGGGCTGCCAACGACAAAGTAGTGGGAGTACTTGCCGTCGGCGGAGTAGCCCGCGGTGATGAGGACGACGCCGGCGATCAGGCGGCCACCACCGTCTAGAATGCCGGAGGCGGTCCGCATCTCGGTTTCAATGCGCTCCTTGAGGACGGGTGCGCGGGCGGGCAGGCGCGACTCAAGCTCCGCTTCCGTCGCGGGTCTCCAGGTGGTGCGAAGCTGCGCCCGGGCGCTGAGAGCAAGCATGAGCAGGGGCAGGAGGGCCAGGAGGCCGCGGCGCGAGAGACGGGTCATTTGAGGTGAACGATGCCGCGTTGCAGGGCGAGGGTGGCGGCGTGGGTGCGGTCGGCAACACCGAGCTTGCCGAGCAGGCTGTTGACGTGGGTTTTGACGGTGGTTTCGGAGATGCCGAGGTCGCTCGCGATCTCCTTGTTGGCGCGACCGGCGACGATGCGCTGCAGCACCTCCAGCTCGCGCGCGGTGAGCTGCTGGCCACTGACGCGGTCGGCGAGCTTCTCCGCGATGGCGGCTGGGATGCGGGACTTGCCCCCATGGACGGCGGTGATGGTCTCTTGCAGCTCCTCAATGGTCATGCCCTTGAGTAGGTAGGCCTTGGCACCGGCCTGGAGGGCACGGTAGATATCCTCGTCGCCGTCATAGGTAGTGAGAACAACGAAACGCGCCGCGGGTGCAAAGCTGCGGATACGGAGGATGGCCTCAACACCGCCCAGCTTCGGCATCTGCAGGTCCATAAGGGTCACGTCCGGGGAGAGCGCGGTGTATCTGGCAACGGCTTCCTCGCCATCGGTGGCCTGGCCCACGACCTCAATGCCTCCGGCAGCGTTCAGAAGGGCTACGAGCCCCTGCCGTACCACGGGGTGATCGTCAACGACGAGCAGGCGAATCTTCTCCACTTACTTCCTTTCCTCACTGACCGCGGACATCTGCAGCGTCAGCGTGGTCCCGTGGCCCGGCGCGGTATCGATCTCGAGTGTCGCACCGATGGTGCCAGCCCGTTCGCGCATGCCACGCAGACCGTAGTGCCCGGCCAGCGCCTCGGCTTTACCAAGATCGAAGCCGCGGCCATTGTCACAAATCCGCAGGACAATTACCTCCTCCTGATAGCTGAGTTGGATCTCCACCTCCGTTGCCCCGGCGTGCTTACGGATGTTCTGGATGGCTTCACTGGCGATGCGGAGTATCTCGCCTTCGGCTGCCTCCGCAAGAGGACGGTAGGCTCCGCCGATCTCCAGCCGCACGGTGAGTCCGGTGGACCGGGCGGCGGCGACGGTGTCGCGAAGACGGGCGGGCAGGCTGGTTTCCGCAGTGTTGGCGCGCAGCGCCCAGATGCTCTCGCGCGCCTCGCGAATGCCGTTGCGGACGAGGGTGCGGGTCTGGTCGATCTGCTCGCGGGCAGCGTCGAGGGCCTGCAGCCTGAGGAGTTGCGCGGTGATCTCGAGTTGGAGAGAGACGCCGACGAAGTCCTGGGCAAGCGTGTCATGAATCTCGCGCGCGATGCGGTTGCGCTCCGCAAGTACGGCCTTGAACTCGCGTTGGACGCGACGGAGACGAAGCTGGTACACGGCATAGACGAGCGCACCGAGCAACAGCAGCACGAGCAGGGCAAACCACCAACGGCGGTAAAAGGGCGGACGGACAGTGAAGACGACCTCAGCGGGCTGGAGGCTGCGGACGCCATCGCTGTTGCGGGCTTCGACGAGGAAGCGAAAGTGGCCGGCCGGAAGGTTGGTGTAATCGGAGAAGCGGCGATTGCCTGCCTCCGTCCAGTCGCGGTCAAACCCCTCCAGCCGGTAGCGATAGCTAACCCGGCTAGGCGCGGCAAAGCTGAGGCCGGCATAGAGAAACTGAAAACGATGCTGGCCGGGTGCGATGGAAAGCCTGCCTGATTGTGGTTGGGACTGGCCGTCCAGGAGGAAGCTCTCGATGACGACGGGCGGGGGTGTCTGATTCTCCCGGAGATTCTGCGGGTCGAGGATGGCGACGCCGCGGCGAGTGGTGAACCAGAGATGGCCGTCGCGGGTGCGGATCGCCACGGGGTGTCCGCTGCCGGAGAGTTCCACGCTCGGCATGCCGTCGGCACCGCTGAAGGTCTCCGTTCGGAGCGGGCAGGGGGTTACGATCCCGGCGCAACGCCTGAGATCAGCCACGGAAGCGCGGACGATGCCGTTGCTGTTGCGGAGGAAGAGATTGCCGGTACCGTCGAACAGTAAGGCTTCGGCGGGCTGGCGCAGGAGGGGGTTGCTGAAGGAGAGAAAGCGACGGCTGCTGACTCCGGTTTCGTCAGCAACGGCGAGGCTGAGGCCGCCTTGGCGGGTGCCGACCCAGAGCGTACCGTCGTTGTCTTCGGCGAGTGCGGTGATGGTGCCGCCGGAGAGGCCATCGGCAGCCGTGAAGACATGAAGAGTTCCGTTATGGAGTTGGCCGAGGCCGCTCAGGGTGGCGAACCAGAGGTCGCCGTCGTGCGTGCGGAGAACCGTACCGATGAGTTCGCTCTCCAGGCCCTCGGCGCGGGTGTAGGTTGCGGTAACGCGGCCGCCTTCGAGATGCGCGAGACCCCGGCGGGTGCCGATCCACAGGCCGCCGTCCTCTTCGGCGAGCAGCGACCGGATGAAATCGTCGGGCAGGCCGTTCGCGGAGGTGAGGTGGTCGACGGCATCCCCGTGAATGTGATTGAGGCCATCGGGCGTGCCGGCCCATAGGTCACCGTGCGTGCCCGGCGCGAGGGAGAGGACAACCTGGCTGCTAAGCCCGGCGGAGACAACCGGAGTGATGTTGGTTCGCAGCTTCTTTTCCGAAGAGGGCGCGATCCGCCGGAGGCCATCATTGCGGGTGCCGAACCAGAGACTACCGTCGCTGGCCTCTGTCACAGCGGTAAGAACCTCGTTCTCGAGTTCGGGGATTCCTGCGACATTGCGAGTGCGCAGCACGTGCAGGCCAGAGGTTTCGGTGCCGAACCAGCGGTTCCCTTCGCGGTCGACAAGCGTGGCGAGCACGGCCTGCGGCCCGATGTAGACAAGCGGCTCGACGAGAGAGCTCTCGGGATCGATACGGAAGGCGCCGCGGTTGATCCCGGCAAAGACCTCCCCGGCTTCGACACGGAGCGATTCGACACGGGTGCCGGGGAGTTCACGACCGGCCTGCCAGGTGTGGCTGGTGCCATCGGGCAGCTGTTCAAGGATGGAGGTGCGCGTCTGCAGCCAGAGCGTGCCGTCACGGCCGGTTTGTACGGCAAGTGTCTGGCCCGGCAGATCGCTTCGGAGGGGCCTAAGCGTGCCGTTCGCCGCACGGAGCAGGGTACGTCCGGCGAGAATGAGTGATTCGCCATCCGGCGCGGCGGACAGTGCCGAGGGCTGGAGGCCGTCCGGCAGCGGGATGGGAACGGCGTGGTCACCCGAGAGGCGCGCGAGGCCCGCGGCGGTGAGCACGAGAAGGCTGCCCGCCCTTTCCGGAGCGAGGGCGAGAATGGCCGCGGAGGG
This sequence comes from uncultured Terriglobus sp., assembly GCA_964246865.1. GTDB lineage: Bacteria > Acidobacteriota > Terriglobia > Terriglobales > Acidobacteriaceae > Terriglobus. Next base: position 7,582 of record CAXTSF010000061.1, on the reverse strand, counting down.
CAGGCCGGCGGACTCCGCGAGGCGAGCCGTGGTGCCTGCGCGATAGCGGATGAGGCCGTCGGCAGTGCCGAACCAGAGCGTGCCGCCCGGAGTCTCGGCGATGGCGGAGACGTCGTTGCTGGTGAAGCTTGCATCGGTACTGCCGCGCAGGATGAGGAAACCGGTGCCGTCAAAGCGGGCGACGCCGCCCTCGGTAGCGATCCAGAGAAAGCCGTCGCTCGATTGAAAGAGGGCGTGGACACTGTCCTGAGGGAGACCGTCCTCGGTAGTCCACTGCTGATGCTGGACCGCCTGTGCGCCGATAGTGCCGGCGCACAGTGCGAGGCAGAGCAGGAGCATGAGATGGAAGAGACGTTGCACTGGGTAGAAGGCTAGAGCATATCTCCTGCCCAGGGAAAGCGTAGATCAGGCGAGCAGGAGCGGGAATGCAATGGGCGCGGCGGGCCTGGCAAGCGCGCGGCGTTTGTTGCGTTGTGCTCGAAGCCCGATTACAGCCGGCAGATCAGAAGTTCACGCTCGTAGATCATCTCCGGTGGCAGGCGGTCATGGAGGTCGATGAACAGCTCCTCGTGGCCGATGACCTCGCGGCGAAGATCGGCGCGGCTGATGGCCTGTACCTCGGCGAACTGCTCCGGGGTAAAGGCGAGGCCGGTCCAATCGATGTCGCCATAGAAAGGCATCCAGCCGATGACGGATTCCCTGCCCTGTGCCCGGCCACGGACGCGGTCGACGATCCAGCGGAGGATGCGGAGATTCTCGCTGTAGCCAGGCCAGAGAAAGGAGCCTACGGTGCGCTCGCCGGTGCCGCCGTTCGCGCCGCCATGTTCGCTTTTGCGAAACCAGTTGACGTGGAAGATGCGCGGCGTGGAATCGAGCGAGCGCTGCATCTTGATCCAGTGCCGGAAGTAGTCGCCCATGTGATAACCGCAGAAGGGCAGCATGGCCATGGGATCGCGGCGGACTTTCCCGATGGCACCGGCGGCGGCGGCGGTGGTCTCCGAGCCCATGGTGGCACCGGCGTAGACACCGGCGCTCCAATTGAATGCCTGGTAGATAAGGGGCACGGTGGAGGTACGGCGGCCGCCGAAGATGATGGCGCTGATGGGCACGCCCTCGGGATTCTGCCAGTCGGGATCGATGGTGGGGCATTGTGCGGCGGGCGCGGTGAAGCGGCCGTTCGGATGGGCGGCGGTGCGGCCCGTCTCGCGCGCGAGGGCGGGCGTCCAGCGCTCGCCGCGCCAGTCGAGGCACTCGGCCGGCGGCTCCTCCGTCATGCCCTCCCACCAAACGCCACCCTCGGGCGTTTCGGCGACGTTGGTGAAGATGGTATTGCGCCGCAGGGTGGCCATGGCGTTGGGATTGGTTTTGACCGAGGTGCCGGGAGCGACGCCGAAGAAGCCGGTCTCCGGGTTGATGGCGCGAAGCTGGCCGGTGCGGTCGGGCTTGATCCAGGCGATGTCGTCACCGACGGTCCAGACCTTCCAGCCGTCAAAGCCTTCGGGCGGCACCATCATGGCGAAATTGGTTTTGCCGCAGGCGGAGGGGAAGGCGGCCGTGACGTAGGTCTTCTCGGTCGTACCGCCAGCGTCGGGAGGCGACTCGAGGCCGACGATGAGCATGTGTTCTGCCATCCAGCCCTCATCGCGGGCGATGTTGGAGGCGATGCGGAGGGCGAAGCACTTTTTGCCGAGGAGCGCGTTGCCGCCGTAGCCGGAGCCGAAGCTCCAGATCTCTCGCGTCTCCGGAAAGTGCACGATGTATTTGTCGTCGTTGCAGGGCCAGGAGCTGTCCTGCTGGCCGGGCCCGAGGGGGGCGCCGACGGAGTGCATGCACGGAACGACGCGCTGCTCGTCCTTCTCAATTTCGCGAAGAACCGCGGTGCCGATGCGGCACATGATACGCATGTTGACGACGGCGTATTCCGAATCGGTGAGCTGGACGCCGATGCGGGACATGGGACCGCCGACCGGCCCCATGCTGAAGGGCAGCACATACATGGTGCGGCCACGCATGCAGCCACGGAAAAGCTGCTTGAGCTTGCGACGCATCAGGAAGGGATCTTCCCAGTTGTTCGTGGGACCGGCTGCATCACGCGAGAGCGAGCAGATGTACGTGCGTTCCTCGACGCGGGCCACGTCCCTGGGGTCGGAGCGGGCGAGGAAGCAGCCGGGCCACAGCTCCCTTTGAAGACGGGTGAAGGTTCCGGCCTCGACAAGCTTGTCGCAAAGCCAGTCGTACTCGGCTTCTGAACCGTCGATCCAATGGATACGGTCCGGTTCCGTGAGGTCGGCCATCTTCTCGACCCAGCGAATGAGGTGTTTGTTCGTGGTGGGCGCGGCAGAAACGGTGGAAGATAGCGTAGACACGAGACGGACACACTTTCCGGTCGAGCGGCTTGTGACTGCGGGACCAGATGTTATGAGAAGGGATTTACGGGAGGGCGTCAACCGGAGACTTGGCCGTGTACGGGCTGTTCCACAGTGAGATTCGCTCCTGGCAAGCCTCTCTTGTTTTGCGGGCTGCAGCCGATAGGGTGAGGGTATGACATCCGGCCAAGTGTTCCATGCACGACTTCGCCATGCCCTGAGCGCCTCTGTTCCGTCGCTGTCCTCACTCCTGTGCCGTTTGAAGGCGCTCCGGATCGTGCTGACAGAACGAAAACGCCTGAGGCGTGTCGTCCTGCTGCTGCTGCTCGCCCAGTGGTGCCCCATTGCTCTCTGGACAAGCCTCCACATGCACGCGCACGCGGCCGGTGTCGTAATTCCGGTGCGCAGTATTTGGGAGTTTGCACTTGCAGCGATGACCTTTCTGCCGGTGCTGTGCTGGTGCGTGTTGACCGGCGGGCAACGCGAGGAGCACGAGGCTCGCCCGTTGCGGCAAACAGCCGCGGTGGACGGGTTGTGGTCCGGCCATGCGAGCTGGCCTATGGAGGGTATACCAGACTCACTGGCGGCGAGCCGGGAACAGATCCTGAGCGGAAGGTTGAGGGAGGCCATCCAACAGGCGCGCATTCGCGTGGTGTATCAGCCGCTGTTCGCCGTTGACGGATCGCTGACGGCCATGGAGGCGCTGGCGCGCTGGACCGATCACGATGAGGGCGAGATCTCACCGGCGGAGTTCATACCCATTGCGGAGGCGCACGGTCTGATCTCGCAGCTTTCCACGGCGGTGATGGTTCAGGCATGCCAACAAATGCAGCTCTGGCGGACGGCGCGATTCCCCATCGGCCGCGTCACGGTAAACGTGTCTGTTGTGCAGATTTGCCGGGGTGATTTCTTCCCCAGCGTGCTGCGGGTACTGCACGAGACCAAGCTGGAGCCAGGCTGCCTGGAGCTGGAGGTGACGGAGAGCGCGTTCGCGCGGGACCTTGGCATGGTGAGACAGACGCTGCAGGCGCTGCGCCGGCTGGGGGTGCGTATTTCGATCGACGACTTCGGCGTCGGCTACTCTTCGCTGAGCCGGCTGCGTGACCTGGACGTGGATGTGCTCAAGGTCGATAAGATCTTCGTGCAGAGCGCGGCTGATACGGCGAATGGTCTGGCGGTGGTGCAGGCCATTATCGAGATGGCCCACACGCTTAAGCTGTCGGTGGTTGCCGAGGGTGTGGAGACGCCGCGCCAGATGGATCTGCTGCGCTCGATGCGATGCGATGAGATTCAGGGCTTCTTGTTGTCACGGCCGCTGAGCGCGGAGATGCTCCTTCCACTACTGCTATCGGAGAAGGCACGGAACGGAGAGATCTCGGACTCGATTCATCTTGAGCTGCTGCATGCGTGAGCAGGAGCATCGAAAATGCCGGGATTGAGTGACAGTTTTTGTAGAAGTCGCGCAGATGGAATGAGGGGACCGCGGCGACGGGTCGCGGCCCCGCTGCGCAAGAACTAGAGCGAGCTCATATTGTGCAGGAACTCCTGGTTGTTCCGCGTTTTCCCGAGCTTGTCGGTAAGAAGCTCCATGGCTTCAACCGGTGAGAGCGGGTTGAGTACCTTGCGCAGGATCCAGGTGCGCTGCAGATCCTCTTTCGGGATCAACAGCTCTTCCTTGCGGGTGCCCGAGCGCTGGATATCGATGGCCGGGAAGACGCGCTTATCGACGAGCTTGCGATCGAGAATGACCTCCATGTTGCCGGTGCCCTTGAACTCCTCGAAGATAACCTCATCCA
>CAXTSF010000061.1:0-3410 GCA_964246865.1 uncultured Terriglobus sp. | reverse complement strand
CATCCATGCGCGATCCGGTGTCGACGAGTGCCGTGGCCATGATGGTCAGCGAGCCACCCTCTTCAATATTTCGGGCAGCGCCGAAGAAACGCTTTGGCCGCTGGAGCGCGTTCGAGTCAACACCGCCGGAGAGAACCTTTCCAGAGGGCGGCACAATGGTGTTGTAGGCGCGAGCGAGACGGGTGATGGAGTCGAGAAGGATAACGACATCGCGCTTGTGCTCGACGAGACGCTTCGCTTTTTCAATCACCATCTCAGCGACCTGAACATGGCGCGCAGCCGGTTCGTCGAAGGTGGAGGAGATGACCTCGCCCCTAACGGAGCGCTGCATGTCGGTGACCTCTTCCGGGCGCTCGTCGATGAGCAGGACGATGAGGACGACCTCCGGGTGGTTTGCCGTGATGGAATTGGCAATGGCCTGCAGGAGAACAGTCTTACCGGTGCGTGGCGGCGCGACGATGAGGCCGCGCTGCCCTTTGCCGACAGGGGTAAGCAGGTCCATCACGCGACCGGAGATATTGTCCCGCACTGTCTCCATCCTGAGGCGGTCGTCGGCATAGAGCGGCGTCAGGTTATCGAAGAGGATCTTATTGCGGGTCTCTTCCGGCGACTCGAAGTTGATGGCCTCGATCTTGACAAGAGCGAAGTACTTCTCGCCCTCATGCGGAGGACGAACATTGCCGGAGATCGTGTCGCCGGTCTTGAGATCGAACTTGCGAATCTGTGAAGGAGAGACGTAGATGTCGTCGGGACCGGGCAGGTAGTTGTAGTCCGGAGAACGGAGAAAGCCGTAGCCGTCGGGGAGGATCTCGAGCACACCTTCCGCGAAGATGTGCCCTTCCTTCTCACTCTGTGCCTGAAGAATCTTGAAGATAAGGTCTTGTTTGCGAAGTGCGCTGGTTCCCTGAATATCCAGGCCGCGCGCGAGTTTGCCGAGTTCGGCAATACTCTTTTCTTTTAATTCGGAGATGGTCATTGTCACCTGTACGTGATGCGGTTAGGCAAGGGGTGTTGCGGAGGGGGGTTATGCCAGAGCGGAGGGGTGTTGCGGAGTGGCGGAAGAGGCCGGTGCCGGCGCAGAAGTGGAGCAAAGAGGAACGGTAAGGCGGGGAACAGAGTGCGAGCTACCGCACGGCTAAGCCGCGCGGCGCTCTTCGATGGTGTCGAGGATAACTTCGGGCTCAGGTCCAGTCCTGAAGTCACTGGGGGCAGAGGTATGGAAGCGCTCCAGGACCTCATTTGTGGTGTCCTGAAGGCGGGTGTTGGGCTTGTGCAGCTTGCGGGTCGCCTTGCTGGCGAGTTGACAAAGCTGATAACGATTGCTCACATGGGTGAGCGCGCCAAAAATGAGGTCAGAGCGCATTCTTTCTCCTTGTTGCCCCGCGCAGCCTAGAAAGCGACGCAAAGGTGTGGCCACAGCAGCCGGTGAAGACTGCTTCCGGTCAATGCTTTAGACGGCGCAACCTGACCGGAAGCTGCATCGCGTTCTTCACAGATTGCCTTTCCGGCTACATGCACCCGCGGAGGGGCGAAGAAACGGTGAAAGACGCTCTGCTTATCAGTGGGTGGCGCTGCGTCCTGAGCAGGGCTTCCCCGATCAGGTACGCAGATCCTGGAAGCGGAAACAACAGTCCCTGGCTGGCTATCCCAGGTCCTTATGCAACATATCTTTGAAGACGTTGCGGTGCAAGACTTATTTTGCCATTTCCGGGGTTGGGCGATGCCATGTTGATGACTTCAAGCCCAATAGCTGCGGTCGAGTGTGCGGTACTGGATAGCTTCCGCGATGTGACTGACACCGATCTCGGCCGAGGCCTCGAGGTCGGCCACGGTGCGAGCCACCTTCAGGATGCGATCGTGCGCGCGGGCGCTGAGCCCCTGTTGCTGCATGGCCCGTTCGAGTAAGCGCTCGGCATCCGATGGAAGATCACAGAAGCTGCGAATTTGCTGCGTCGACATCTGTGCGTTGCTGAAGATCGGTTTCTGCCGGCGCGCGCCGGGTGGCGGCGAGGAGGGCTGTGCGAACCGCGCATGCTGCCGCTCGCGGGCGGCCAGGACCCGGCCGCGAATCTGTTCGGAGCCTTCCGCGGCAGCGCCCTGCCGGAGTTCTTTGTACTGTACGGCGGGCACCTCGATGTGAATGTCGATACGGTCGAGCAGGGGACCGCTGACCTTGGAGACATAGCGCTGAATCATGGGTGGCGTACACATGCACTCGCGGCTTTTATCGTTGAAGTAGCCGCATGGGCATGGGTTCATGGCAGCCGCGAGCATGAAGCGCGCTGGAAAGCTCAGGCTCATGGCGGCTCGCGAGATAGTCACATTGCCATCTTCGAGTGGCTGACGAAGCACCTCAAGTACGTTGCGGGGGAACTCCGGAACCTCATCCAGAAAAAGCAGGCCGTTGTGCGCGAGCGAGACCTCGCCAGGGCGCGGGATCATGCCGCCGCCGATCAATCCGGCGTCGCTGACGGTGTGGTGCGGTGACCGGAAAGGCCGGTGAGCGACGAGGCCCTGCTCGGGGTTGAGCACGCCGGCGACAGAGTGGATCTTGGTGGTTTCGAGGGCTTCCTCGAAGCGCAGCGGCGCGAGAATGGATGGCAGGCGCTTGGCGAGCATGGTTTTGCCGGAACCTGGAGGGCCGATCATGAGGATGTTGTGGCCGCCGGCCGCCGCGACCTCGAGGGCGCGTTTGGCGGTATGCTGACCGCGAACGTCCTTGAAGTCCAGAGGGAAGTGTTGCGCTTCCTGCAGCACCTGTTCGGCGGGAACGTGGAGAGGCTTGCGGTCGAGCATACCGAATGCGGCGGCGTTGAGCAGATCGCGCACGTCGACCAGCGACTTGACAGGGTAGACGTGGACGCCTTCCACGACCGCGGCTTCGCGCGCGTTTGCCTCCGGCACCAGGAAGTGTGCGATGCCTTTCTCGCGAGCCATTACGGCCATGGGAAGCACGCCCGGCACGGCGCGCAGGCGGCCGTCGAGTCCGAGTTCCCCAATGAGGAGAAAGTCCTGCAGATCCTTGGAGTGGAGCGCGCCGTAAGCACCCAGGATGGCCACGGCAATAGGCAGATCGAAGCCGGAGCCCTCTTTTTTCAGATCGGCGGGAGCGAGATTGATGGTGATGCGGGTGGGCGGCAGATCGAAGCCGGAGTTCTTGATGGCGGCCCGCACGCGATCGCGGCTTTCGCGAACGGCTGCGTCCGGCAGGCCCACGGTGCTGAAGGTGGCGTCCTGCGGACTGGCGGCGCCGGCGAAGTCAACCTCGACGTCAATCAGATGTGCGTCGATGCCGTAGACCGCGGCACTCCGTGGTTTGAAGAGCTTGTTCGTGTTTTGCCTTAGGTCCGGGTATGGTGACGCGAGAGGGCAGTGTAGATGGAGGCGTGTGGCCTGCGGTATTCCCCGAA
>CAXTSF010000060.1:0-15337 GCA_964246865.1 uncultured Terriglobus sp. | reverse complement strand
GTCTTCTCTGGCGGACGTGCGGCGGTATTCCTCGCGCGTTGCGGTCTTTTCGGATGCAGTGGAGATGCAGCGGCGTCAGGAGAAGGCTTATCTCTTCGACGCGCTGTACACGTGCGAGACGCTGCAGGCGGAACATCGTAAAGCAGAGAATGTGGTGGAGACGGTATTCCACTTCTATATGCGCGATCCGGCCCAGCTGCCGCCCGGGTATGTTCAGGAGAGTGAGGCGGACGGTCTGCCGCGAGTCGTCGCAGACTACATCGCCGGCATGACGGACAGCTTTATCCTGCAGCAGTTCTGGGTGGCGGCAAAGAAGCAGCGTCAGGGTCTTTGAGTTTGCCGCGGTAGCGCAGGCTCTCCAGATTGCGGGCGCGCAGAAGTGGCTCTCCCTCCCTGGCGATCTCCTGGGCGCACTGAACGGCGCGCTTGAGGGCATCGGGCTGGATGTTGTGAAGGGCCGGCTTGCGCACGTGGTGGTACCAGACATCACCGAAGGCGTGGTCCAGGCAGACGCGCTGGAAGCAGTGATCGAGGCGGAGAGGCCAGCGATGGCGCTTCGCGAGTTCGGGGAGAACACGCCGTGTGAGCTCTAGCCACTCCTCCTGATCGCTGGCGAAGCTATCGGTGAGCGGCTTCGCGAGTTCTGCCATGGGCGACGCCATGGCCGTTAGATGCGAGAGCAACACCGAATCGATATGGCGGCTATGCCCCAAAGTGTGCAGGCCGAAACGCAGAGGTTGCGCTTCAACCAAGGTCTCTGGTTGATAGGATTAGCTCACCTTGAGCATATGGATGAAGGCGCGTGAGCAGCTCTGTTTTGCTGAACACGGTTGTTTCTCGATGCGCGAACTCGCGTGATGGCTTGTATAAACGGGATGGGCACAGTGGAACAGATCTCTTCGATGGAAAGCCCCCTGTTCGGGGCGAGAGGGGGATGGCTGGAGATATCGCGAGGCGCAGCCTGGAAGGCAGGGAGTCGCATCGACTGCGTTCGGCCACGCATTGTGCGGGGCCTTGAAGCGGTGCTGGCTTTGAGGCCAGCGCTCATGCGATTATCCGCGCGCACGGGGCAGCCAGATGCCGTCGATGATCTTGAATTTTTCCTGAAGCTGCCGGAGTCCAGGCTCAAGGAGCCTTGCGCTGTTCTGTTTCCGGAGACTGAGGACTGCGACGGAGAGGTCGGTGCAGCGGTCCTTCTCTTCCAGTACAGGCTGTTCGGTGTGGCCAGCCGGGTATATTCCTCAGCGGACATGACGGGACGGCGAACGGTAATTGCACCGGCGACGGAGCGGATGCGTGTCGCGGCGGCAGCCGTACGGCTTCTGCTGGAACGAGGAGGTCAGATTTGCCTATTGACGGTGAACGGGACTGCTGCGCACGGCGAAGCAGGAAGTTTGCAAGCGCAAGCGGGTGCTGTGATGAAGGGACTTGCAGGTGCCCGCTGGTCATTGCACGGTCGGGATGTGCCGCTCTACCTGCGTCTGGAGGCAACAACGGACAAGACGCTCGCGGGCATTGGTCAGCGTACGCGGTCGAATCTTCGGTACTACCGGCGCCGCTCCGAGCGGGATCTTGGGTGTGTTTTTGTACCTGACGCGCAGATAAGCGACGAGGAGTTTTTGCGCTTCAGCAAGCTTTGCAAGTATGCCGTGCCGGACGAGCTTGCAAAATGGCGTCTGCAGTCGCTCGGTCTGATTCAAAGGCCGTTTCTGCATGGGCTGCGCAACCGTGATGGAGAGTGGCTGGCGGTGGTCGCCGGCCGGCGGTTGAGCAATGGAGTGGAGATTGACTGGCAGTGCAACCGGGCCGATTTGCCGGAGTACTCGCTTTCAACGGTAGTCCGAGCCTATCTGATTGAGCATGAGGTCGGTTTGGGATCCAGGCGACTGTACATCGAGGGTGGAACGCCAAACCCTATCCAACACTCGTTCGCGACGGAGCAGGCGAGCGACCTGGTCGTGGTGCGCCGGACACTGTACACGCGGGCAATCCGGCGGCTAGCGCCGCAACGCCGCTTTCCGAAAAATCACGTGTCGCAGGCGATTGCCGACCCGGCACTCACGTGGCATACGGCCTGACATCGACCTTTTTCCTTGGTCGGGTCCAGACTGCACTGCCGAAGAAGATGGCGGCCGGAAAGAATTCAAGTGTGTAGCGAGGTTCGCTGTTATCGAGTGTCAGTAGAAGTGCGCATCGCAGGGCGATAAAGGCGGTCATGCTGAGGGTAAGTGCGGGTGCAAGCCGCTTGGCGTACCGCCAGCCAAGAGTGGCCACGATCAGGTAGGCAAGATTGAGTGCAGCATAGCCTGTCGCTAGGGTTGTGTGCACGGGATGCCTCCGGTACTGCCACCAGCGCTCCTCGATTGGAAGCATCTCTACACGGGGGCGAAGCAGCATATTTGCCAGACGCGCCGCCGGCAGAAGCAGATAGGAGCGGAGCGGGTGTGCGCGGGTGCGCTCGACGGCGAGCTGGCCGAAGCGGGCATCGAGGGACGGAATCAGGCGGTCGTTGCTGTCTGCCTCCTCGATGAGAATGCGCGTGTCGAGAAACTGATCATAGGAATCGAAGGCGCGGTTGGGCAGATCGCGCAGATCCACGGGTTCTTCGGGGTATTTCCAATAGGCGTCCTCTGTGGAGGCAAAGTCAATGGCCCAGGTGCGGAACCAGTGCTGAAAGCCGGCAGGGGCAGACTCGCCCGGGTCGATGGCCAGCTTCGAGGTGAGCGGCTGAAAGACGCGGAAGGTGATCGCGTTGCGAGCAGTCCAAACAAGAAAAGGAATCAGGATCACGCCGGTGCAGAGAAGCAGCGGTTTGGCGCGGAGGTACAGGTGCGATTCGCCGGCACGCCAAAGCAGTGGCAGCACCGCGACAATCAACAGGCCCTGGTCCGGGCGGAGAAGCGTGCTGAAGGCGAGTGTCGCGCCAAGTGCGAGAAGGGTCGTCGTTTCCCGGTGCTCCCGCCATCGACCCGCCAATACATAGGTGAGTGCGATGGTGAGCAGAGTGAACGTTTCGGTCAGCGGGACGGCGCAGTAGTTCGCCAGAAACGGGCAGAGACAGCCGAGAGCGAATGCGGGCGTGCGTGCACCTTCTCCGAGATGCCGGGCAGCGAGGCGCGCGAGCAGCCAGCAGGTGAGCAGATCGGCAATGATTTGCAAAACAAAGACTGGAAGAAAGCTGGCCTCCGTGGCGGGCTCGGCGTTGCTGAAGCGGTCGAAGATGAGGGAGCAGAGTGCAAGGATGGCCGGATAGCCGGGAAGGCGAATCAGCGTCGGACGTGGCACTGTGTCCGTGGAAAGGCCATAGACATGGGCGTGAAGCCAGTTGCTGGCGATCTCCTGGTAGAGCACGGAATCACCGGCGAGAAAGGGGTGACGCAGGAGGAAGTACGTCCTCAGCAGCAGGCCGGCAAGGAGGAGCGCGGAAAAGAGCCTGGACCGGTAGGACCAGCTTCGTGGATCCATCGATATGGATCATAGCGGTTTGCGTGTGGCACTTCCCCGGATGCTGTGCAGCGGATAGGGGAGCAAGGTTGTTCCCTCCGAAAAGAACGATGCCGCGGCTTGTGTCGCCTTCTTCCAAAAGGAGATCTGCCGTGGCAGGATGCATTCGCGGCAGAGGCGGCTCCGGTACGATGTTGAGAGGCAATGGCGACGAACAGTAAGCCGATCTTTTACGACGAAAAAAAGCGCCGCTGGAAGCGGCTGAGGCGCGTTCTGGACATCGCGGCGGCAGTTGGCGCGGTGGCTTTTGTTGTGTTCGCGATCGGTGTGCTGCGTATGAAGCCGCTGCCAGAGCTGCTGCTGAATGCGCCAAAGCGCAACTATCGCGCTCTGAATCAGCCACAGGTGTCAGAGAGTGGCGGCCAGAAGAAGCGGTCATTCCATCGCAAGACGGCGAACAAGCCTTCCGACGTCACGCTCAACAGCGGAGAAGGCCTGCGCGCGGCGTATTACGTGGAGTGGGACCCGTCGAGCTACAGCTCGTTGCGAACACACATCAGCCAAATCGATCTGCTGTTTCCGGAGTGGCTGCATGTGGTGAACCCGGACGGCCGGCTGACCTCGTACGGCACGCCGGATACGCGGCCCCAGCCATTCGACGTGGTGGACCATGGCACCGTGCGAAACGTGGATTTGCAGAACAAGGTGGCGCGCGTCATCGCGGACGAGCACCAGGACACTGAGATCTTCCCGATGGTGAATAACTTTGATCCGGCGACGAACGCCTTTATGCCGGGTGTCGGGGCATTCCTGCAGAACGCAACGGCGCGGCAAAACTTCCTGGATCAGGTCGGAGCGTTTCTGCGGGCGAACCCGCGTTATCACGGACTATCGCTCGATTTCGAGGAGGTACCGACAGAGGCGCAGCCTGCCTATCGGGATCTGATCGCGCGACTGTATGCAAGCATGCAGCCGCGTGGCCTGAAGCTATACATCAACACGCCGGTGGCGGATGAGGACTGGGATCTCAAGTTCATGGCGGACCACTCCGACGGCCTGCTGCTGATGAACTACGACGAGCACCAGACGGACAGTGGGCCGGGGCCGATCGCATCGCAGGACTGGTTCGTCAAAAACCTGAAGCACGTGTTGACGCTGGTACCAAGGCAGAAGTTGATCTGTGCTATCGGCAGCTATGGGTATGACTGGACGATGTCGTTGCCGTCCGCGGATGCGCCCGCGTCCAGGAAGGGCCGGCGCACCGCACCGTTTGTCTCCAAGGTGCTGCATTCTGACAACAAGTCGACCTTTGAGGTGTGGCAGGCGGCTGCCGATACCGGATCCGAGGTGGACCTGGACGACACCTCGCTGAATCCGCACATCGCCTATGACGATGAGGACAATAACGTCCGACATCAGATGTGGTTTCTGGATGCGGTGACGATCTACAACGAGATGCGGGCCGCCCGTGAGCTTGGCCTGCAGACATTCGCGCTGTGGCGGCTGGGCAGCGAGGATCCGTCGATGTGGCGGATCTGGGACAGTCCCGGCAAGGCAAGCCCGCTGCACGATCTGACAGAGGTGACGCCCGGGTGGGACGTCGACACGGAGGGCAGCGGCGATATTCTGCGTGTGTCGAACAAGCCGCGAAGCGGACGCAGAACGCTGACGATTGATGACGATTCGAAGCTGATCGATTCAGAGGCGATGCCGGTCTACCCGGTGTCGTACACCGTGAACTATGTGGGGTACCACCCGAAGCAGCTCGCACTGAGTTTTGACGATGGCCCGGACCCGGACTGGACGCCCCGCATCCTGGACGTGCTCAAGGAGCGCGACGTGAAGGCGACCTTCTTCATGATTGGCCAGGAGGCACAGGATAACGTCGGTCTGGTGCAGCGGGTATACCGCGAAGGCCATGAGATCGGCAACCATACGTTCACCCACCCGGACATCAGCGCGATCTCGCCGCGCCAGCTTGAACTGCAGCTGAATGTGACGGAGCTGCTGTATGAGTCAAAGCTGCACGTGAAGCCGCTCTACTTCCGTCCGCCGTACTCGATCGATCAGGAGCCGGATACGAATGACCAGGCGGCACCGGTGGAGCATGTGCAGCAGATGGGCTACATCGTGGTCGGCAACAAGATCGACACGAATGACTGGGACGAGCATCCGCGCAAGTCGCCGGGCGAGATTGTGCAGTCGGTGTTGGATCAGATCGATGCGATGCAGCAACGGCCGGAGCTGCAGGGTTCGGTGATCCTGATGCACGATGGTGGCGGAGACCGGTCGGCAACGGTGGCGGCGTTGCCGCTGCTGATCGATACGCTGCGGTCTCGCGGCTTCGCGATGGTGCCTGTAAGCCATCTGCTCGGCAAAACGCGGGACGAGGTGATGCCGCGGCTGACACTGCGAGAGCGTTGGGTGGTCAAGGCGGATTCCTTGGTCTTCTTCGGGCTCTCCGCCTTCAATCACTTCGTGGTTGCCGTCTTTTTCATCGGGGATGTGCTGATGAGTGCGCGGCTGATCATCATCGGGATATTTGCCCTGATCGATCGATTTCGCAAGCGGAAGAACTTCGCGGGTCCGGAGTACGAGCCTAAGGTGGCTGTGCTGATCCCGGCCTATAACGAGGAGAAGGTGATTGTGCGCACGATCCGCTCGGTGATGATGTCGAACTACAAGAATCTGCGCATCATTGTCATCGATGACGGCTCGAAAGATAGAACGGCGGAGGTGGCGCGGGCTGCCTACCCGGCGGACATCGCAAGTGGCCGGCTTGAGGTGTTGAAGAAGGAGAATGGCGGCAAGGCAGAGGCGCTGAACTATGCTTTGCAGCATGTCAACGAGGAGATTTACGTCGGCATCGACGCGGACACAGTGATTGCGCACGACGCCGTGGGACGTCTCGTGCCGCACTTTGCGAATCCGAAGATCGGGGCGGTCGCGGGGAACGCGAAGGTGGGCAACCGCGTGAACCTGTGGACCCGGTGGCAGGCATTGGAGTACATCACGAGCCAGAACTTTGAGCGGCGCGCGCTGGACCTGTTTGACGTGGTGGTTGTGGTGCCAGGTGCGATCGGCGCCTGGCGTACCGCGGCTGTGAAAGCCGGCGGATGCTACCAGTCAAACACGGTGGCGGAGGATGCGGACCTGACGATGATCCTGCTGGAGCAGGGTCTTTCCGTGATCTACGAGGACCAGGCGCTGGCCTTTACCGAGGCACCGGTCAACGCGAATGGGCTGATGCGGCAGCGCTTCCGATGGTCCTTCGGCATTATGCAGGCGGTGTTCAAGCACATCGGCGCGGTAAAGCGGCGTCGAGCCATGGGACTGTTTGCGCTGCCCAACATCATCATCTTCCAGGTGCTGCTGCCACTCGTGTCACCGTTGATTGACCTGATGTTTGTTGCGAGTACGCTGCGCTTTCTTTACGACCGTTTTTACCATCCGGAATCGGCGAGTTCCGCGAGCTTTCTCAAGCTGCTCGGTTTCTTCCTTGCTTTTATGGTGATCGATTTTTCGGCGTCGGTGCTCGCATTCCTTCTCGAAAAGAAGCATCCGGCAAGCAAGGGTGACGGCTGGCTGCTGATGCATGTGTGGATCCAGCGGTTTACGTACCGGCAGGTGTTTTCGGTTGTCTTATTCAAGACGGTGAAGCGCGTGATTGATGGACGGCCGTTCTCCTGGGACAAGCTGGACCGCACGGCCACCATGAGCAAGAGTACGGACGAGATGCTGGATGGGCAGCCCTCGCCCCGCTAGCACTCCTCGTGAAACAGGACAGTTGCTCGCGGCCCGGGTTCTATACTTGAGGTCGCCATGACAACCGCGACCTCTCCCGATGTGCTTCATGACTTTTCTCTGAGCAGCTTCCGCAACGAACCCTTCCTGGACTTCACGGAGGAGAGTACGCAGCGGCGCATGCGCGAGGCGCTGGAGCGGGTGCGCGGCCAGCTGGGGCAGGAGTACGCGCAGGTGATCGGCGGCAGGCGGGTACGCGCGGCGCAAAAGCTGATCTCCGTGAATCCGGCAAGGCCGCAGCAGCAGATCGGCATCCATACGGAAGCGACACTCGAGCACGTGGAGCTGGCCGTGGATGCGGCTGAGAAGGCCTTCGCGCATTGGAGCCGTGTGCCCGCGCAGGTCAGGATCGACCTCTTACTGCGCGTGGCGGCCATGCTGCGTGAGCGCAAGCTGGAGTTCAGCGCCTGGCTTGTTTATGAGGTGGGCAAGAACTGGGCTGAGGCGGATGCGGATGTTGCAGAAACCATCGACTTTCTTGAGTTCTATGCGCGCGGCGCGGCCGAGCTCGAACGTGTGACCACGCCGATACAGCTGCCGGGCGAGCGGAACCGTCTGCGCTATCTTCCACTCGGCGTCGCGGCCGTCATTCCGCCGTGGAACTTCCCACTCGCGATTATGGCCGGCATGACGATGGCGGCGGTGGTAACAGGGAACACCGTTGTGCTGAAGCCGTCGGTCGATGCGCCGACGATCGCGGCCCATTTCGTCTCGCTGCTCGAAGAAGCGGGCATGCCTGAGGGCGTGGTGAATCTTTGCCAGGGCTCGGGCGAGCTTGCCGGCGTGGCCCTGGTGGCTCATCCGAAGGTGCGGCTGATTGCCTTTACAGGGTCCAAGCGCGTCGGGCTCGATGTACACGAGCGCGCGGCAAAGACGCAGCCTGGGCAGCACTTTCTGAAGCGCACGATCCTGGAGATGGGCGGCAAGGATGCCATCATCGTCGACGCGAACTGCGATCTGGATGCGGCGGTGGAGGGAGTTGCGGCCTCAGCTTTCGGCTTCAACGGGCAGAAGTGTTCGGCGTGCTCGCGCGTGATTGTCGATGCGGGTGTGTATGACGTGTTCTGCGATGCGCTGGTGGAGCGCGTACGGAAGATCCGTGTCGGATTGCCGGAGCAAAACTTTGCCGCAGGCCCCGTGATCAGCGAGACGGCTCATCAGCGTGTGCTGGAGTACCTGAAGATCGGTGCGGCGGAGGGCCGGCTGCTGACCGGCGGCAAGGCCATCGTTACGGAAGAGGGTGGCTTCTACATCCAACCGACGGTCTTCGCCGATGTGCAGCCGGAGGCACGGCTGGCGCAGAAGGAGATCTTCGGTCCGGTGCTCGCGGTGATTCGATCCTCGAACTTTGCCGAGGCTCTGGAGATTGCGAACGGTACCGAGTACGGGCTGACCGGTGCGGTGTATTCCAATGCACGAGAGCAGCTTAAACGGGCAGCGGAGGAGTTCCACGTCGGCAATCTTTATCTGAATCGCAAGTGCACGGGAGCGATGGTGGGTGCGCACCCATTTGGCGGCTTCAACATGAGTGGAACGGACAGCAAGGCAGGTGGCCCGGACTATCTCCTGCTGTTTACGCAGGCGAAGTCGATTGCCGAGCGGAGGGGTGTGCCTGGCGATGAGGGTGACGAGATGCGGTCGCCCGAAGGCATTTGACGCGAGACTGAGAGCTACCTTCGTGGGCGCGGCGGACCGACGGCGCGTGACGCCGCCTCGACCAGAATGCGGTGGTGCAGGATGAAGAGTGCAAGCTCCAGGCGGTCGCTGACGCCGGTCTTGTCATAGACGGAGCGGAGGTAGTTTTTGACGACCTGCTCGTGTGTGTTCAGGTCCGCGGCGACTTCTCTATTCTTGAGTCCCTGAATGACGAGACCGATCACCTGCAGCTCGCGCGGCGTGAGCAGGGAGAGGACGCGAAGGCCGGCGGTGTCGGCCTCCTCGGGTGCTTCAACGGGTGCTTCGTAGCAGGGCTCGCCGCGTGCCATGCTTCGTACGCACTCCAGCAAGCGATCGCCTGGAATGCTTCTGGCCGCCACCGAGTCGACGGCGCAGCGTACCTGCGGCGTCAGCTTCTCGCCGTTCTCGATCAAGAGCAGGATGGGGCATTGAATCGCGTGAGCGCGCTCACTAATGTCATGGAGGTCGATGGGGAGGGTGTGCGCGAGAAGCAGGATTGATCCCGGGTGCAAGGGGAGCCGCTGGAGGAGACACTCTGCCGTATCGCATTCGAGCGCGATACGCATGTCCGATGCCTGACTGAGGATGCGCGCGGCCCCAGCGCGAAAGATGATCTGGTTATCGGCGAGGATGACGGAATGGGTAGCTTCGGGCTGTTCCAAAAGTGCGACCCTCGACTTTCGTGCTATAGCGGCGGGGGCCCGGTGAGCTGAGTCTACAGGAAGTCACGGCTTGCTCAGGCACGGAATGAATCGATCCCACGGGGCCAGAATCCAAAAAGAGGCGGTGAAGTTACTGCCAATCTGAGCTTTAGACTTGTGGCTATGGCGCGACCGATCCTATTTGCGATTGACGATGACACGAGCGTTTTGGAAGCGGTGGTTCAGGATCTGCGACGCAGGTACTCTCAGGAGTATCGCGTGATCCGCGCCGCGTCTGGCCAGGCGGCCCTGGACACAAGCGTACAGCTCAGGGAGCGCGGCGACAGCGTTGCCCTCTTCCTGTCCGACCAGCGCATGCCAGGGATGACGGGAGTCGACTTCCTGGTGAAGGCAATCGAGCTTTACCCCGATGCCAAGCGTGTCCTGCTGACGGCGTATGCCGATACAGAAGCGGCGATCCGGGCGATCAACACGGCGAAGATTCACTATTACCTGAACAAGCCCTGGGATCCACCCGAAGAGAAGCTGTATCCCGTGCTGGACGACCTTCTGGTGAGCTGGCATGAGGGCTACAAGCCGCCCTATGAGGGCCTGCAGGTGGTGGGTACGCGGTGGGGCATGCCGAACCAGACTGTGCGTGATTTTCTGACGCGCAACCACGTGGGCTACCGCTGGCTGAATGTAGAGGATCAACCGGAAGCACTGCAACTGCTGCAGTCGCGCGGCGTGGATGACAGCAAACTGCCGGTGGTGGTCTTCAGCGATGGCACGGCGATGGTGCAGCCGACGCAGACCGCGCTGGCGGAGAAGGTCGGGCTGAAGACGCAGGCAGAGAAAGAGTTTTATGACGTGATCATCGTTGGGGCGGGGCCGGCAGGCTGTGTATGGCGCGTCGGAGGGTTTGCGTACGCTGATTGTGGAGCCAGAGGCACCGGGTGGGCAGGCCGGATCAAGTTCGCGCATTGAGAACTACCTGGGATTTCCGCAGGGCTTGAGTGGCGATGAGCTCGCAAAGCGGGCGTTTCTGCAGGCGACGCGGCTGGGAGCAGAGTTCGTGACGCAGCGGGTAAAGGCGATCCGGCCGGAAAATCAGTACCGCGTCGTTGTCCTGGAGGATGGGCGTGAGGTTAGCTGCTCGGTGGTGGTGATCTCGACCGGCGTGAGCTGGTGCAAGCTCGACGTACCTGGGGCGGATGCCTTGATCGGCCGCGGTGTGTTCTATGGTGCGGCGCAGAGCGAGGCACTCGCCTGCCGTGGAGAGCACGTGTACGTGGTGGGCGGGGCGAACTCCGCGGGTCAGGCTGCGATGCATTTCTCGAAGTATGCGGATCAGGTGACAATGCTGGTGCGTGGCCCCTCGCTGGAGAAGAGCATGTCGAAGTACCTGATCGACCAGATTGCGGCGGTGCCGAACATCTCTGTTGAAGCCGATGCGCAGATCGTCCGCTTCTGCGGAGGCGATCACTTGGAATCAATCGAGGTGATGGGGCGGGACGGGACGCAACTTCGGCCGGCGACTTCGGTCTTTGTCTTTATCGGTGCAGCACCTAAGACGGATTGGCTGCCAAACGAGTTGAAACGGGATGAGCGCGGCTTTCTTCTGGCTGGACCGGACCTCAAACGAGCGGGACTGGAGCGGCTTCCGGATGGGCGCGAGCCGTACCTGCTGGAGACAAGCATTCCGGGTGTTTTTGTTGCGGGAGACGTGCGGCACGGATCCGTCAAACGAGCCGCGTCCGCGGTAGGAGAGGGGTCGATCGCAATCCAGTTTGTTCATCAGTATCTGGCTGCGGCGGCTTTGTAGGCGATATGGGAGCTCTACTGACAGATCGGCTGGAACGGACGCATGAGCGCGAGCAGGAGCTTGTGCGCGAGATGCGCGAGAAGCATGTCTTTCAGGACGTGCCTGAGGAGGAGCTCGTACAGGTGATCGCGGCGTCCACGGAGATGTCGTATCCAAGCGGCGTGACCCTGGCCACAGAGACCGAGCAGCTGGACCGTTTGCTGATTCTGCTGGAAGGCTATGTGCGCATTTCGAGGCAGGGGCCGAACGGCCAGGAGATCTTCTGGAAAAAGATTGCGGCGCCGAACTTCATCGGAGAGATATCGCTGCTTTCGAATCAGCGCAATCCGATGAAGGTAGTCTCCCTGACGGAGATGCGGGGTCTTAGTTTGCCGGAAGAGGACTTCTGGCGGCTAATGAGTGTGTGCCATCACTGGCGCGCCGCGGTCCTGGCGCAGATGCGATTCCGCATCACCGGCCTGCAGGCTGCCGCGGTGCAGCAGGAGAAACTGGCCACACTGGGTACCTTGACCGCCGGCCTGATGCACGAGCTGAACAACCCGGGAGCCGCTGCGAGCAGGGCCGCGTCGCAACTGCGAACGAACCTGAACCGCATGCACGAGATGGCCAGGTCCTTTGACGCGTTCAAGCAGGAGCCGGCGCAGAAGGACTGCATCCACGCACTGCAGGAACGCATTCTGAAGACCGACGGTACGGTGTGCCTGAGTTCGATCGAGCAGTCCGACGCAGAAGAGGCGTTGGTGGAGTGGATGGAGGCGCGCAGCATCCCGAAGGCATGGGAGATGGCACCCATGCTCGCCAACAGCGGCATCCTCGACAGCGACCTGGACTGCCTCGGCCATGTCTTCACAGGGGAAGGCCTTGCCAAGGCGGTGGAGTGGCTATCGGCAATTGCGTCCTCCGTGCAGATGACGGAGTTGGTGGAGCACAGCGTGAGCCGGGTCGCCGAATTGGCCCACGCCGTGAAGAGCTATGCGCATGAGGGTCAGGGCGGCACACAGGACCTGGACGTGAATGAGAGTATCCACTCGACTCTGGTAATGCTGAAGCATAAGTTCCGCGAAAAGAACATCACGCTCGAAAAGGACTTTGGCGCCGGCCTGCAGCCGTTGCGCTGTGTTTGCTCCGGCTTGAACCAGGTGTGGACGAATCTGCTGGATAATGCGATCGACGCGGTTGGGCGCGAGGGCCGCATCCGCGTTCGGACGTGGCGTGAGGGAGCGGACACGCTGGTGTCCATCGGGGACAACGGACCGGGTATCCCAACCGAGGATCAGGATCGTATCTTCGACCCTTTTTTCACCACAAAACCAGCCGGCATCGGGACGGGTCTGGGTCTCGGCATCGTGGAACGTGTCCTCGAAGGATTTGAGGCGACGCTTACCTTCCACTCAAAGCCGGGCGACACCGAGTTCCTGGTGCGTATCCCGAATCAAGCAGCCTGACAGGTACACGTCTTTCCCGATTCTGCATCGGAACAGGGTGGAGATCCCTTTCTGATGCCCCTTCCGATGGTTAGAGCAGTACTTTGTGATATCGACGGTACGTTGTTAGACAGCAATGCTTTGCATGCGGAGGCTTGGCAGCGTGCACTGAAGCAATTTGGATTCACCGCTGACTTCAAAGCCGTGCTTCGGCAGATCGGGAAGGGCGGCGACAAGCTCCTGCCGGAGTTCATTCCGGAGGAAAAGGTTGTGTCCATCGAGAAGGAGATTAAGACCTTCCGCAAGAATCTGTTCCACCGGGAGTACATCGACAGGATCGTGCCGTTCACGGATGCGCGCCGGCTGTTGCGCCGCATGCACGATGGTGGGCTGAAGATTGCCGTCGCTTCTTCGACAGACAAGGGCGATCTTGAGGCGTACAAGACGGTGTTGAAGATCCATGAGTTGATCGAGGAAGATACAACAGCTGCGGATGCAGAGTCGACAAAACCGGAGCCGGATATCTTTGAGCAGGCGATGAAGAAGCTCGGCGTGGCGCCAGAGGAGGCCATCGCGCTCGGGGACACGCCCTGGGACATCGAAGCAGCCCGACGGGCGGGGGTGCGGTGTGTTGCTGTGCTTTCCGGGGGCGGGTGGACGCGCGAGGAACTGGAGGACGCGGGAGCTGTTGCCGTATACCGGGATGTAGCGGAGATCCTACGCAACTATGACGAATCACCGTTTGCAGACAGCCGATAAGGCATGTGCAGGGCTGCTAGGCTGGAGAGTGAACCGGCGCGGTCGTCCAGTCCGGCTGATGCCGCTGTGGCTCCTCATGGGCTTTTGCGCATGCAGACTGCCGGCTCAGGTGATATCCGGCGAGTTGAACGCGGCCAACCACTTACTCCAGAACCATCAGGATGAAGCGGCGCTGGCTGCCTATGAAGTGATCCTGAAGCAGGATAGCGGCAATGCCGAGGCCAGGGCAGGCGTGGTGAGGTCCACGGTCGCGGCGTCTCTGGCCCGGAGGCGCGCAGGCGATGCAGAGGGAACCCTCGGATGGTTGATGCGGGGTCTTGCCGCTGCGCCGGACGATCCTGAGTTGCTCTACGACTTCGGTGTGCAAGCGGAGCAGATGCGCCTGTATGCGGATGCGGATGAGGCCCTCACGAAGGCGTTGCGATTGCAAAGCGATGACGCGCGAACGATCTATGCCGCGGGCCGGGTCAAGATGGACCGCGACGATCTGCCCAACGCAGAGCGGCTGTTGCGCGCGTATCTCGCGAAGCAGCCGGGCGATGCGACGGCGCACTATGGACTGGGTTTGGTGCTGCACCGGGAGCTGCGGGACGACGAAGCGCTCGGAGAGTTCCGGAGATCTCTGGAACTCTTGCCGCAGCAGACAGAGGCGCCGTACCAACTGGGTATGATTGCGCTGAGCCGGGCTGATCTGCGCGAGGCACGGCGGCAGTTTGAGGCAGTGCTGGCGCGAGCGCCGAAGCACGCGGGTTCACTGACCGGGATGGGGCAGGTAGAGATCCGGGAAAAGAAGCTGCCGGAGGCGCGAGTGCACTTGGAGGCTGCCGTCCGTGCGGCACCGGAGTACGCCGAGGCTCATCGCTATCTGGGCGTAGTCCTGGCGAAAGAGGGCCAGGCGGATGCGGCAAAGGCACAGACAGACGAGGCAGAGCGCCTGACAGAGGCGCAGAACCAGGCGAGAAAAGGGCGCACCCTGCGCCAGCCCTGACGTGATGCCGCACGATTCGCCAGACCGGTTTAGGCAAAGCCGCCACTCCAGCCGTCCCGCAACGGCATGGCCGGAGAGCTATGCTGGGTGCAACGTCTGCGGAGCGAGTGTCGCGTGATTCTGATTCTGATGGGTGTGAGCGGCACGGGAAAGACAACCGTTGGAGAGCTCCTTTCCGCTCGCATTCGATGGCCCTTTGAGGATGGGGACGACTATCACTCCGAGGCGAACCGGTTGAAGATGGCTTCGGGCACGCCGTTGACCGACGAGGACCGGGAGCCCTGGCTGCAGGCGATCCGGAAGCGCCTCGGTGATCTGGTCGCGGGAGGCGTCGATGAGATCTTTGCATGCTCGGCACTCCGGCAACGGTATCGAGATATCCTCACCGCCGGACTTCCACCGGGAGAGATACAGTTCGCCATACTGACCGCCGGTCCCGAGGTGCTGGAGGAGCGGCTGCTGGCGCGAAGCCATCCCTTCATGAACCCCAACCTGCTGGTGAGTCAGCTGGCCACCCTGGAGTGGCCAACGGATGCATGGGAGATCTCCGTGGAAGGTACACCTGAGATGTCCGTGGCGCAGATCGAGCGTTTGCTGGAGGGCAGGGCAGTGGCGACTAGAAGTGAAAACGGTAGCGCACCTCCCCAAAAATCTCCCGCGGGTCACTGACGTGAAAGCCGCCAAAGGTGAGACTGTTGTCGAGCAGTGAACGCCGGTTCGCAAGGTTGAGGGCTGTCACGGAGACAGAGGTGCGTTCGCCAAAGGTGCGCGTGAC
>CAXTSF010000059.1:0-15424 GCA_964246865.1 uncultured Terriglobus sp. | reverse complement strand
CGCGAAGGAAAGGGCAGAGAGGATCTCCGGCAGCGATATAGCAGAATTTCCGCCTCCGTCACTTTCCTTCACAGCTCTGCGCCAATCTGTCATGTGGGAGAGTATCGGCATACGCTGCGCGAAACGCTCTACCACTTTCGATGAATCCTTCAGCGCATGCGTCACGAACCGATATTCGTGCAGCCCCTCCTTCCGAGGGGCCACACACGAAGGGCTCGACGCAAGGCCGAAGGTGACTTATGCCTGCTTCTGCACCGCTTCCTGGTTCACCTGCCGCTCGCCGATCTGCGTGAACTTGTCATCTCCGCCTTTGCTGTCCTCCAGGCTCTTGCGCAGGCTTTGCGCCACATCCTGCTTGCCAAGCAGTTCCGCGTAGTGGGCCAGCGAACCATACGAGGCCACCCGGTACATCTGTTGCTGGTTCGCTGCCACGATCAGCGCCGCATCCCGCACCGGACCCCGGTCAGTGTTGCTGATCATGTTTTCCACCTCCTGGATCATGGCCTTGGCGATCTGGTTCTCGCTGCGCTTTGCCTGTGCGCCAAACTGGCCGAAGGCACCCTCCACCTTCTGGCCGTACTCCTTGCTCTTGGTCTCAGTTTTCTGAAACATCTCTTTGAGTTCGGGATTCGCCGACGCCTCTGCCATCCTGGGTGCCGCGCTCGCAATCTGCTCCTCAAAGTCCAACACGTATGTCATCCCGTTTACCGCCAGGTCCTGCACGCTCGCCATCTTCATCGCTACTTCTCCTTTGCACATTGCCGTCTCTCATTGCAGACGAACTGTTGCGCACAGTTAGTTAGTTGAGCGTGCCGCAATCCCTGTTGCTGCGGATAGATCTGCCGTGCTGCGCCACAATGCTCCCGTGCCGGATAACGCACGCGAGATCCATCGGGCATTACGATGGGAGCGACGACTCTGCGCGACTGAGCGCACCTGTAAGGACCCCGATGCCTGCAAATCTCCTCCCCATCGAACAGATCGCGGCCAAACTTGGCCTCCTGCCGGAGCAGTATGAAAAGCGCTCCCCTGTCACCGCCAAATTAGGCCTGAGTCTCCTTGACAAGCCTTCACGCAGCGGCGCACCCGGCAAGGTGATTCTCGTGACCGCGACCACCCCCACCGCTTCTGGCGAGGGCAAGACAGTGACGTCGATCGGCCTTGTGCAAGGCCTGGAACGGCTCGGCAAACGGGCGATCATTACCTCGCGCGAGCCTTCGCTCGGTCCGGTCTTCGGGATGAAGGGCGGTGCCGCGGGAGGCGGCCGGTCGCAGATTGAACCCGCGGCCAAGATCAACCTGCACTTCAACGGCGATTTCCACGCGATCACCTCCGCGCACAGCCTGCTGAGTGCCCTTATCGATGCACACCTCTTCCATGGAAATGAACTGGACCTTGACCCCGACGCCATCTCCTGGCCGCGTGCCGTAGATATGAACGACCGCGCCCTGCGCCGTGTTACGGTCAGTGTCACTCCCCCTGAAAAGCCAGAGCGCGACGGCAGCAATCGTGCCACTGGCTTCGTGATCACGGCCGCCTCCGAGATCATGGCCATCCTGGCGCTTGCCGAAGGGCGGGAGGACCTGCGCAAACGGCTGAGCGCCATCGTGGTCGGCAGCAACCGCGCGGGCGAACCCGTGCGTGCTGCGGAGCTGCGCGCAGTAGGCCCGATGATGGCTTTGCTGAGCGAGGCGCTTCTGCCAAACCTGGCGCAGACCACCGAGGGAACGCCGGCCCTGGTCCATTGCGGCCCCTTCGCCAACATCGCGCATGGAACCAGCTCCGTGATCTCGCAGCAGATGGGTTGCCGCCTGGCTGACTACGTCGTGAATGAGACCGGGTTCGCCTCCGACCTTGGCTTTGAGAAGTACATGGACATCGTGATGCCATCGTCCGGCATACGTCCGTCTCTCGCTGTGCTGGTGACGACGGTGCAGAGCGTTCGCAACCAGGGTGAGGGCGATCTCCAGGCGGGCTTCGCTAATCTGGCCAAGCACATTGCCATCGTCCGCAGCTTCCAGCTGCCTGTGGCGGTCGCCATCAATCGTTTCCCTCGCGACACGGATGCCGACCTGGACACGCTGCGGCAGTTCTGCGAGGAGCGTGGTGCCTCGTTTGCACTCTCCGAAGCGTTCAGCAAGGGAGGCGAGGGTGCCGCCGCGCTTGCCGCCAAAGTGGTTGCGCTGCTCGAGCAGCACCCGGAGGCGGAACCGGTGTCACTCTGCACGGTCAACGATTCGGCGGCAGAGAAGGTCGAGAAGATTGCCCGTGAGATCTACGGTGCCGATGGAGTCGACTGGAGCGCGGCGGCGCTGGAGAGCCTCGAACGTTTTACGCGCTGGGGATATGGTCACCTGCCGGTCTGCATCGCCAAGACGCAGTACTCCCTTTCCGACGATCCAAAGCGCATGGGAGCGCCGGCAGGGTGGCGATTGCGCGTCGCGAACGTTGCGCTGTCGGCCGGTGCGGGATTTCTCGTGGTGACCTGTGGTGCTATGGTCCTGATGCCGGGCCTGCCCAAGCTCTCGCGAGCGCTCGATATTGACGTGGACAGCGAGGGCGAGATTACCGGGATGAGCTAGGGAGCACGGAGGCGCTGCGATCCGGCCGGAGATCTCCACAGTCCGTGATTTTGCGGGTGATGTCCTCCTCGCAGCGACGCTGAGGCGGAGCGCCGGGATGCCCCTTTTCGCCACCAACCCGCAGCCCCGATGAAAGTGGACACAGTATTAGATTAGAGATAGTCTAAACTCCAGGATGAACGCTGACACTGACGCCATACGACACGCGCTGGAGGACAGCGGTCTCCGCTGCACACCGCAGCGCCACGCCGTCATGGCCTTCCTGATGGAACAGAACAGACATCCGACTGCCGTCGAAATCTTCGAGTACGTCAACCGCCTGGATCCCCGGTCGTCGCGGGCTACCACCTACAACAATCTTCGCGACCTGGTGCAGGCCGGCCTGGTACGTGAGGTCGCTGCCGAGGGCCGCGCCGCACGTTTTGACGCGAAAGGTCTTCGGCATAGCCACTTCATCTGTGACCGTTGCGGCAGTGTTGAGGACGTTAACTGGTCCGAAGCACCCGAGCCCTCCACGGGTTCGCTCGGAAAGCGAGTGCTGCGTGAGTGTGAACTGATCTTCCGCGGATTCTGCGTGACATGCGCACAAAGTGGAGGGTCGTCCTAGGAGTCGTCCTCCACTGCAGAGATGCGCACGTGTACGACCACAGACAATCTGCCGCTGCTGACGCTTGAAAGAGCATCTGCATTGAGCTTGGCTTATACGGTTCTATCAACCCGTTTCGAAGGAGATTCTATGAACCATGAGTTTGATCACGCAGTTGGCGAGCCGTTTCCCGGGAATCAGACCGGCAGCGCTGTCGCTGAAGCCAAGTGCCCCTTCCTTGGAGCGGCCCGGACGACTACGATGTCCGGCGCGCAGACGAATGCGGACTGGTGGCCGAACCAGCTGAACCTGAGGGTGCTGAACCAGAACTCTCCCCTGAACAACCCCCACAACAAAGCTGTTACCTCTTCCTTCAACTACGCCGAGGCCTTCAAGAGCCTCGATCTGCAGGCGGTGGTCAAGGATCTGCATGCCCTGATGACAGACTCGCAGGAGTGGTGGCCGGCGGACTACGGACACTATGGGCCTCTGTTTATCCGCATGGCCTGGCACAGCGCGGGCACCTACCGCATCACCGATGGCCGTGGCGGCGCGGGTACGGGGGCGCAGCGCTTTGCTCCGCTGGACAGCTGGCCGGACAACGCGAATCTGGATAAGGCGCGCCGTCTGCTGTGGCCGATCAAGCAGAAGTATGGCCAGAATCTGTCCTGGGCTGACCTGATGGTGCTTGCGGGTAATGTTGCTCTGGAGTCCATGGGCTTCAAGACCTTTGGCTTCGCCGGTGGACGTGAGGACGTGTGGGAACCGGAAGAGGACATCTACTGGGGACCCGAAGGAAAGTGGCTGGACGACACCCGCTACACGGAAAACCGTGAGCTTGAGAACCCCCTGGCCGCGGTGCAGATGGGCCTGGTATACGTGAATCCGGAGGGCCCGAACAGCCGGCCCGATGCAGTCGCGTCCGCGCGGGACATCCGCGAGACCTTTGGCCGCATGGCCATGAACGACGTAGAGACGGTGGCGCTCGTAGCCGGTGGGCATACCTTTGGCAAGGCGCATGGTGCAGCCAATCCTGGCATGTTTCTGGGAACGGAGCCGGAAGGTGCCGATCTGGACGAACAGGGTTTCGGCTGGAACAACACCTTTGGCTCCGGCAAGGGAAATGAGACCATCACCAGCGGCCTGGAAGGCGCATGGACGACGAATCCGATCCGGTGGGACAACGGCTACTTTGAGAACCTGTTCAAGTTTGAGTGGGAGCTGACGAAGAGTCCGGCCGGGGCGCACCAGTGGACGCCGAAAAACGGAGGCGGAGCCGGTACCGTTCCTGATGCCCAGGATCCAGCCAGGCGTCACGCGCCCATGATGTTTACGACAGACATCGCGCTCATTGCGGACCCTGCCTACGCGAAGATCTCAAAGCACTTTTACGAGAATCCCGAGGTGTTCGCGGACGCTTTTGCCAGGGCCTGGTTCAAGCTGACGCACCGCGACATGGGTCCCGTGGCGCGGTATCTTGGCCCGCTGGTTCCGTCCGAGACGCTGATCTGGCAGGATCCGATTCCTGCGGTGGATCATGAGCTGGTCAGCGAGGAGGATGTCGCCATGCTGAAGGCTAAGCTGCTCGCCTCCGGCGTATCGATCTCGCAATTGGTCACGACCGCATGGGCCTCCGCTTCGTCCTTCCGCGGTACCGACAGGCGCGGTGGCGCGAACGGTGCGCGTCTTCGCCTCGAGCCGCAGAAGTACTGGGAGGTGAACCAGCCGGGCGAGCTGGCGAGGACGCTTGAATCCCTCGAGGCAATTCAGAAGGAGTTCAACGGCGCAGAGACAAACGGCAAGAAAATCTCCCTTGCTGACCTGATCGTGCTGGGCGGTTCCGCGGCAATCGAGGCAGCGGCGAAGAAGGCCGGCCACGACGTGAAGGTTCCCTTCGCACCAGGACGTATGGACGCAACACAGGCACAGACCGATGTGGAATCGTTCGATGTGCTGGAACCGAAGCTGGACGGCTTCCGCAACTACACGCGGCATGGCCATGACGGCATCGCGGCAGAGATGCTGCTGGACAAGGCAAACCTGCTTGACCTGACAGCACCGGAGATGACGGTCCTGATCGGTGGTATGCGCGTGTTGAATACGAACTTTGGCCATACCGCATATGGCGTATTCACCAAACAGCCGGAGACCCTGACAAACGATTTCTTTGTCAACCTGCTCGACATGAGCACAAAGTGGACGAAGTCAGCCGTGATGCCGGGCGTACTTGAGGGTCGCGATCGCAAGACCGGCGAACTCAAGTGGACAGGTACCGTGGTCGATCTGGTCTTTGGCTCCAACTCGCAGCTGCGGAGCCTGGCGGAGTTCTACGCCGGCAGCGATTCGCAGGAGGTCTTTCTGCGGGACTTCATTGCGGCCTGGGTAAAGGTGATGAACCTGGACCGCTTCGACCTCGCCTGACACAACAGATAGAGGAGTCACAACCGCTGCACCGAAAGCGGCTCTACTCAAGGTAGAGCCGCTTTCTTTTGGCAAGGTGACGGTGGTCGTCAGAACTTGGCGATGAGTGTCACACCTCCGACCAGAAGCAGTCCTCCGAGCGCTCGCCAGAGATTCAGCGGGTGGTGGTCCATGCGGAACCACCCAAAGTGGTCGATGGCCAGTGACGCGATCAGAGCCGCCGTCACCGTGATGCCCATGAAGGGCCCCGCGCCGATCTTGTTCACCTGAGTGAGCCCGGCGTAGACCTGAACGGCACCCACCAGCCCGCCGACCACGGCCCACCATGGGAGCGAAAGCAGATCCTGGGTAGTCGGCAGCGGGTGCGGCATGATCAGGAATGCCGCCAGAAAGAAGAACGTGATCAGCGAGAAGGAGACGGCAGATGCCAGCCATGGATTCACAAGCGACTTGCCGAGTTGACCGTTCATGGCTGCGCCGCAGGACTGCAGGGCGCCACCAACGATGATGAAGGGGATAATCCAGCCTGCGTTCATGTGTTCTTTCTCCGGATGGGGTAGGTACTGGTTTAGGAGGTTGGCAGCAGAAGGTGCATTACGAGCGCACCAGCGATGGAGAGCACCAGAGCCACTGGCATTGCGACGGCACCGACCTTGAGAAAGTCCAAAAAACTGACATCGAGCCTCTCCTTCCGCAGGGCCAGCAGCCAGAGAATCGTTGCCAGAGAACCGGTGATGGAGAGGTTTGGCCCCAGATCGACGCCAATGAGAACGGCATGGGCGAGCAGACCCTGAGCGTGCGCCGCCTGGAGGGTTCCACCGGCTATCAGGCCGAGCGGAAGATTGTTCACCAGGTTATTTGCGACCGCGACAGCAAAGCCGGTGACGAATACCCCTGCTGCAGCCGGCAGATGCTGTGCCCAGCCCAGCCAGCCGCTCGTTACCTTGAGTGCCCCAAGACTCTCGACGGCGTCGACAAGGATAAAGAGGCCGGCGACAAGCGCAAGAGTTCCCCAGCTGATCTCACGCGCCAGTGTGAGCGGGTTTGTGCGCGCTTTGATTGAGACTGCGGCTGTGATAACCAGAGCTGCAAGACAGGTCGGCAGGCCGAGATCCTTCTTCAACGTAGAGGCGACAAGCAGGACAGCAACCATCACCGCAATCCCGGCCAGCACGAGTTTGCCCTCGCCATTCAGAGGCTTTTCCTCGGCCGCGCCCTGGAGTTCGGCTCCAAGATCTTTGCGGAAGAGGAAGCGCATAACCGCATAGGTCGCTGCGATGGAGAGAACGGATGGCACACCAAAAGACAGGAGCCATCGCCCAAGCGGAGGCATACCGCCGCCATGAAAGACCACCAGGTTCGCAGGATTCGAAATGGGCAACACGAAAGAGGCGGCATTCGCAATCAAAGCGCAGGCAAACAGGTAGGGCAGGGGCTGCACCCTGGCCTTGCGAACGGCCGTGAGAATGGCTGGCGTGAGCACGACCGCTGTTGCATCGTTCGACATAAAGATCGTGACCAGCGTTCCGATTCCATAGACCAACGTAAACAGCCGCGTGCACGAACCCTTTGCGCTGCGGATGGCGGCCGACGAAAGCCAGTCAAAGACGCCGTGCTCGCGCGCCAGCTCCGAGAGCAGCATCATGCCGATCAGGAAGAGGTACACGTCGGAGCCTTCGACGACCGCCTTTCCCGCGAGCTTAAGAGGCACTAACCGTAGCACGACCAGCAGCAGCGCGCCGCTGCCAATCCAGTAAACCTCGGCAATGCCCCGCGGCCGGATCAACATCAGCAGGATACTCAGGGCCACGATGATAGGCAGCAGGATGTGAGCGACCGCGGGAGACAGCATCTACCACTTTCTCCCGTTCCTGTTCGGCCCCAGCTGCGTTCCCAGCAGACCATGTTCCTGCCAGGCCTCCAGGGCGTTGTCCTGATCGCGTGCGGCCCGTCTCCGCTCAGGCCTGTCCGATCCGACAAGCATGCGGATCTCGTCCACCGCTGTCTGGCCTCTTGCATCCGTCACCACCACTCGCAATGGGTACACGCCTGGCGAAACGTCCGGGGCGGAGAATGTGGCTTGCCACACGTTGCTTGTGGGCACACGCTGCAGCTCGACGGTCTTCCCGGCAAAGGCGGCTTCTACACGAGCGATCTCGCCGCCCGGCCAAACCTTCGCTCGTACCCGAAGATCCGAGCCACCGGAGCTGTTGAGCTCGGCATCGTCGGCCATCAACCGCTCGTCGGCGGGTGACGTGATGATGACGGCAGGGAGCGCTCCCAGCTCGAGAAATCTCCAGCTCACCACGCCGCCATCGAGATTCGTGACGGAGAAGCCCACGGGACCCTCTTCAATCTGCCCGGTTGATCTTGTCGCGGTATAGATCGTCTTGCCATTGTGCGATATCTCGTTGTAGTGGGTATGGCCCATGTCGACCAATCTGACGTTGTAGTCCGAGATTAAATGGATTAGCTCTTCCCCGCCCTGTTTCAGATCGCTTGGGTAACAGTGAAGCAGGATCACGGTGGCATCCCGTGTGCCGGCTGCCATGCGCAACTCTTCCTCGACCCATCGCAATTGCTCGGGCAGGACGGCGAAGGACGATGGCTCCGGCACATCGAAGGCGTTCAACGCAAGAAAGCGGGTAGCACCAACGCGGAAGGCATAATGCGTCTGCGCAACCAACGAGGTCTTGAAGCCGGAAAGGCTCCTCTGCTCGACATCGTGGTCGCCGACGATCGCGCACCAGGGAACGACGAGCTTGTCGAGGGAGGACCGCACGACACCATACGCTGGGAGGTCGCCGTGGTCGGCATTGTCACCCGGGAGAAACACAAAGCTGATCGAGCCGGAGAACGCGTCGTTTACCTCCTGCACAATCGCCTGAAGGTCGAGATCATTCTGCTCGCCGGCAGCCCGCATATGCAGATCGCCCACGTGTACCCATGAGATCACTCCAGCCGCGTCCGGCGAGTCCGGACGGAAGGACTGAAGGGACAGGCTGTTATTCATACGTTCGCCTCCGCTGTGATGGATGCATCGGCCGGTGCATCTTGTTGTCGCGTTTCAGGCATGGCGAAGGCGAGCACGGCGAGCGCAACGGCCGCCACCGCGCCGAGCGCGAGAAACGACACACGATAGCTGCTGTGCTGGATCAGCTTGCCGCCGAAGGTTGTGCTGAGAGCCGCACCCAAACCCACCGCCGTGGCGAGAGCGCCCTGCACAAGATTGAAGCGTCCAGTGCCACTGGTGCGATCGGCGATGACCAGGATCGAAACGACGCCAAAGATAGCGTTGGCTACACCATCAAGCAGTTGCACGGAGACCAGCCCGGCCTTCTGGTGAACCACTGTGTACAGCAGGGCGCGGACCGGCAATACACCGAAGCCGAGCAGGAGCAGCGGCTTTCGCCCATGCAAGTTTGCCCACCGGCCTATAGCCGCGGCGGAGCACATGATGACGAACTGTGTAACCACAATGCAGTCCGACATGAACGGCGCGGCGGATGCAGCGGACCCATGAGAGAGCATCTCTCCGAGTTGCGGCAGCATGGCAGCATTCGCGAAATGGAACAGGAAGGCACACGCAAGAAAGGTGAGCAGAACGCGATCTCCAACCAGCGTTGTGAGGACCGAGGCTCCTGAGGATGCTTGCTTCTCGTCGCTCTTGTTTCCGCCACGCGCCAGATCGTAATCGATGTCGTCAGCACGCATACGCAGAACACAGAACACAGTAGGCAGGATAAGTACCGCAGCGGCGATGAAGATAGCGCGGTTGCCGAATAGCCTGCTGACGCCCGCGATGAGCAGAGCGCAGAAGACGTTTCCGGCGGAGTTGAAGGACTGGTTCTTTCCGAACTGCTGGTCGAAGCGCTTCGTGCCGGCGAGTCCCATCGTGATCGCGGCGAGCGTGGGCGCAAGGAACGGCCCCGCGGCACCGATCAGCAGCTGAGCGGTGTAGACCGTCCAGGGCGCAGCCGACCAGGACAGCAGCACCGCCCCGCATGCCAGCACCGCTGCGGCAATAACCAGGATGGCGCGTTTTGAGCGAACCCGGTCGACAATGGTTCCCGCGGGCGTCTGCACAACGACCGTGATGATGCCCCCTAACGTGAGCACCAGGCCAACCCGGCCGGGTTCCCAGCCCGCACCCGCGAGATACGCGGCAAGAAAGGGTCCGAGGCCGGTTTGCACATCCGCAAGAAAAAGTTCGTCGCTTCCAGCGCCTTCAGACTGCCGTCTTTGTGAGCGGGAGCTACGCTGGCAAACTCGGCCATGGCATCCTGTTGCGGCTCCATGCGGTGAAGGAAGCGAGTGCGCTTCGGGCCGCATGCAACCTGTAGCGTAGACGCCACTGGGTCCCCGTAAGACGCTTCGGACTCTTGCCTTATCAGAACGCGTAGACAGTATTTCTATTCGTTCCAATCGCTCAACGAGATCCTTTGCCGCATCCATCTCACTCGCGAAAAGAACGTTCTGCGCTCTCTTTTGCAGGTGACAGGTTCTGTACGTGACAGGTTCAAAGGTCAGTGTGTTCTACGAATCCGGGGCTATGTGCTTGCTGGCAGACTGGCGAGTTCATGCTCGAATGGGAAAGACAACTAGCCGCTTGTCGACGGTTCGAGATGCGCTTACGATGGCGCTCACGCACGAGGATCCTGGCCAACATGGTCGGCAGCTCGCGCGAAACAGTCACCCGCATGCTTACTCGCTTCAAGAAGGAACACCGCATCCAGGTGCACGGTTTATCTATGCTCCTCCTGCATCCTGAGTTGCTGGAACAGCTCGCGGCATAGACAGCATGGCCAGGGTGTGATGCCGGTCACAGCTTTTCTTCTCACTCCGGCCTAGCGTCGTCGCAGGGGTAATTCGCGCGCGGCGAGGTCCATAGTCGAAGCTCTCACCCATTCAAATGTTGGAGCGCATGCAGAGACCGACAGAGTCGTTGTACGTCGGCGCAAATCGACTTGTCATTCATACAAAATGACACCACACGACCGGGAGAGGGGGGCTAGCCCGCTTCCGGTATCTGCTTCATTTGTGAGGGGTTGTTTGGTGGACCTGATCGGGATCGAACCGATGACCTCTTCCATGCCATGGAAGCGCGCTCCCAGCTGCGCCACAGGCCCACTTTCGCTATTCTCGCGGCTTTCGCGGAGCGCGTCAACCCTCTCGAGGTTCCCCTGCTGGCCACCGGCACGTACTCTCATCGACTTTCGTCACGGAAGTAGGTGACAGGTGAGAACCAGACCGCATCTAGTCGGTAGCGCAGTTGAAGCGCATTCCTGTACCGGATCATCCCGGAAGCTGGCGAAACGTGGAAGCAGTTCGAGATTGGGTGTGGACGAGATTCCTCTAGAGACCTACCAGAAACATGCCGGTGCACTGCAACTCTGGGGCGGCCTGGAATGCACCATCAATCGTGTTCGCGACCGGTTCTTTGATCAGATCCACCGCTCCGGTCACCTGGAGCGCCCTCAGGACTTCGAGCGTATTGCGTCGCTCGGTGTCCGAACACTACGGTATGGAATGAACTGGGAGCGCTTTGCTCACAGCGGCTCCTGGCGGCATGCCGACCGCAGTCTCAAGGGAATGGAGCGGTGCGGGATCGACGCCATTGCCGGCCTGGTTCATCATGGCAGCGGACCGCGCGGGACGAGCCTCTTAGACCCGCAATTTGGTGAGAAGCTGGCCAGCTACGCGCGTGCCTTCGCCCAGCGGTTCCCTTCCATTCTGCGGTATACGCCGGTGAATGAGCCCAATACCACCGCCCGCTTTAGCGCTCTCTACGGGCATTGGTATCCGCACCACACATCACGTTCAAGCTATGTGCATGCCCTGCTGAACCAATTGCGTGGTTCCGTGCTCGCCATGCAAGCGGTTCGCGAGGTTCAACCGGCAGCACAGTTCATCCACACGGAAGATGCTGGCAAAACCTGGTCTACACCGGAACTTGCCCACGAATGCGAGGTGCGTGAACGGCGCCGTTGGCTTGGCACAGACCTTCTCTGCGGCATGGTGGATCAGGACCATCCCATGTTCTCCTTTCTGCTGCAGCACGGCGCTTCTGAACACCAGGTGTTGTGGTTCGCGGAGAATCCTTGCCCGCCAGACATCTTCGGGTTGAACTACTACGTCACCAGTGACCGCTTCCTGGACCACCGGACTTTCCTTTACCCACCGCACCTCTCCGGCGGCGATACGGGTTCGGAGCCCTATGTCGATATCGAAGCCGTGCGCGCCGCGCCGGAAGGCATCGCTGGAACGGAGACGATTCTCCGTGACGCCTGGGATCGATATCACCTTCCCGTCGCCATTACCGAGGCGCATCTGGGCAGTGAGCCCGACGAGCAGATTCGCTGGCTGGCGGAGATCTGGCAGGGTGCCGAGGCCGCACGGGCTGCCGGTGTGGATTGCCGCGCCGTCACTGTCTGGGCCCTTCTCGGATCCTTTGACTGGTGCAATCTTGTCACCAGCGACCGAGGCCTGTACGAGCCGGGTGTCTTCGATCTCCGCCGCGAGTCGCTTCGTCCGACGGAGCTTGCCGCCATCGTCCGGCAGCTCGGCCATGGTGAGCCCATGCGCCACCCCGCCCTGCATCAGGATGGCTGGTGGCGACGGCCGGAACGGCTCCTGTACCTCGCTGATGATGAAGTGGAAGCACTTGCGGCCTGAGTATCGCGTATAACGGTCCCGTGCCCCTTCCCGTCGTACAGCCTCTCCTCCCGATGCTCGCGAAACGCGTCAGTTCCATTCCCGATGGAGACGAGTGGAGCTTTGAACCCAAGTGGGATGGATTCCGCGCGCTCATCTTCCGGGATAACGATGAGATTACGATCCAGAGCCGCGACACGAAGCCGCTGAACCGCTACTTCCCTGAGGTGGTCACCGCCCTGCTGGGGCAACTGCCGCCGCGGTGCGTGCTCGACGGCGAAATCGTCATCGCCGGCGCACACGGGCTCGATTTCGACGCACTGCAGCTGCGTATCCATCCTGCCGCATCGCGAGTGCGCCTGCTTGCCGAGCAGACGCCTGCCTCGGTCGTCTTTTTCGACCTCCTCTGCGAGGGCGATCAGGACCTGACGGAACAGCCCTTCCATCGGCGTCGCGAGCGCCTCGAAACGATGCTCAAAGGGATACGGCCTCCCCTCCACATCACACCCGCGACCCGCGACACGAACATCGCCGGGGACTGGTTCCGGCGCTTTGAGGGTGCAGGCCTGGACGGAGTCATCGCCAAGCGGCTGGACGGACCCTATGACCCTGATAAACGAAGCATGCTCAAGATCAAGCATGAGCGGGACTGCGACTGCGTTGTCGCTGGCTTCCGCTGGTACAAGCACGGCGACAACTCGCTGCTAGGCTCACTTCTGCTCGGCCTCTATGACAGCTCCGGGGTCCTGCAGCATGTCGGCGTGTGCGGCAGCTTTACCCAGACAAAGCGCCGGGAGCTGATCGAATTTCTAGAGCCCTATCGCGAAGGCGCCTTAAACAATCATCCATGGGCTCACTGGGCTGGCGTGGACGACGCCGGCCATCCGGACGGACGTGTGCCTGGCACACCCAGCCGCTGGAACCGCGAGAAAGATCTCTCGTGGCAACCGCTCCGCCCCGAGCTTGTGCTCGAAGTCAGCTACGAGCACATGCAGAACAATCGCTTCCGGCACATGGCTCAGTTTCGCCGATGGCGCACGGATAAGCCTCCAGCGGCATGCACCTATGACCAGCTCGAGGTCGTTGCACCGCACGAACTCCGAAGCATCTTCACAGATCACTGATCCGTATGCGTTGGCCCTGAACGAGAGCGCACTACACGGGTGCGCGCTCTCGCAATACGGTGAAGCCCTTTAGATCATCTCCTGCTCAATCGCGTGCAGCAGATCCTCAAATTCGCAGGGTCCGCCGTGTAGCTTGCCGTTGATGAAAAAGGTCGGAGTGGCGTGAACGCCGGACTGCTTCCCACCCTCTACCTGCTGCTCGATCCGCTCGGCAAACATGCGGTTTGCGATCGCAGTCGCAGCCTTGTCCGCGTCCAGATGTTGCTCGCCTGCCATGTCCGGCAACAGATCGGCAGAAAGGTCGGACTGCTCCTCGAACAGGGCATCGTGCACCTGCCAGAAGCGGCCCTCGGTGTCGGCGTATTCGGCAAGTTCAGCAGCCGGCTCGGCCCAGGGATGGATCTTTGCCAGTGGGAAGTGGCGGTACACAAAGCAGAGGTCATCCCCAAAATGCTTCTGCAGCTTTCTAACGATGGGAAAGGCGTAGCCGGCATCGGGACACTGAAAGTCGCCGTACTCCACCAGCGTGACCTTGGCATCGGTGCTGCCCTGTGTGTGATCGTCGGCGGTAACGGGAGAGGAAAGACGGGACATGCGACCTCGCAATCGTGTTCTTTAGATGCGCGTGTGCGACACAGGTTCATTTGCCTGTCCTAAGCGCGAAAGGCGGCGCCCGGAGGCACCGCCTTGCCAGAGCTGCCAGAGCGCCTATGCCGTTGCACGTCTTGCGGCGGGCAGGGTCGTCGTCTTGCCCTTGCTTGCGCGCCAGTCCTGGTAGGCAACCAGCATCGGAGCAGCAACGGCGATCGAAGAATATGTCCCGATGAGGATGCCCACCACCAGTGCGAAGGAGAAGCCGTGCAGCACCTCGCCTCCAAACAAAAGCAGTGAGAGTACGGTGAGGAATGTCAGGCCGGAGGTAAGGATGGTTCGGGAAAGCGTCTGATTGATGCTCCGATTTACCACCTCGGACAGGGTTGCGCGACGCATGGTGTGCAGGTTCTCGCGAATGCGATCAAAGACGACGATCGTGTCGTTCATCGAGTAGCCGACCAGTGTAAGGATGGCGGCAACCACGGTCAGCGTGATCTCCAGATTGAAGAGCGAGAAGAAGCCGATGGTGATGAGCGTGTCATGGAAGACAGCGATCACGGCAGCGGCACCGTAGATGAACTCGAAACGGAACCACAGATAGACCAGCATGCCGACGAGCGACCAAAGCACAGCCCAGCCCGCCTGACGGGTAAGCTGGCGGCCGGCGGTGGGTCCGACGATGTCAGTCTGCTGCACGGTAAAGCCGCTGTCGCGATAGTTGGCATTCAAGGCATTCACGATGCTCTGACGGGCCGCATCATGGTTCGCGTCATTCGTCTCGGGCAGGGCGATCACAACCTGGTTTGCGGCTGCGCCCAGATTCCCGCTGATCCGCTGTACACGCTCGTTCCGGATGCCGCCGGCGTGCAGGGCCGTACGGATGTGGTCCTCATTCGGTGATTGCGGAAAACCGACATACACCAGCGTGCCGCCCTTGAAATCGACGCCACGCGGGATGCCATGCCAGAACAGCATGGAGGCGATACCGGCGATTGAGAACACCAGCGAGAAAGCGAGAAAGATCCACTTCTTGCCGAGCCAATCCACATTGACATTGCGGAACAGTTCCACGTGAGCCTCTTACCTTGTGGTGCCTTGAAGTGCGTTCGCTTCGCCGCGCCATGGAATAACAACAGGACTAGATAGACAGTGCTTCCCCGCGGCCCTTCCGCTGCAAAACGCTGTCAAAGATGACACGGGACACAAACACCGCCGTAAACAGATTGGCGAGCAGGCCGAACGTGAGCGTGACCGCAAAGCCGCGAACCGGACCTGTGCCCACAAAGAACAGGATGATGGCCGACACGATGGTGGTCACGTGCGTATCCAGGATCGTGATCCAGGCATGGCCGAAGCCGCCCTGCACCGCCGCGGAAGCCGGCTTGCCCGTGTGTATCTCCTCACGAATGCGCTCAAAGATGAGCACGTTGGAGTCGACACCCATGCCGAGTGTGAGAATGACG
>CAXTSF010000058.1:0-15448 GCA_964246865.1 uncultured Terriglobus sp. | reverse complement strand
GGCTCATTGCGACAGTCTGGCTGACGCTGTCTCTCTGGCGCGGTGCCCAGCTGGTGGTCGCTGCCGTGGGAGTGCGGCAGATGGCCCGGCGTGCCGTGCCGGTACAGTTCGGTTTATCCGTCGGCCGTCTCCGCAGGCCGGCAACGCTATGCCTGTCAAACGAGGTTGACCGGCCCTTCGTCCTTGGGTTCTTCCGGCCCTTGGTGGTGCTGCCACCGGATCTTTACCTGACACTGACACCGGCAGACCTCCATCAGGTGGTGCTGCATGAGACTGGGCACCTCCGTCGCGCCGACGACTGGACCAATCTGCTGCAGAAGCTCGCGCTGGTGGCGATGCCTCTGCATCCGGTGCTTCTGTGGGTGGAGCGTCGTCTGTGCCGCGAGCGCGAGCTGGCCTGCGATGAACGCGTCATCGCCATCACCGGCGCGCCAAAGGCCTATGCGCAATGCCTGCTCTCTCTTGCGGAACGGCAGGGAAAAAAGCGGCCCATGTCGCTGGCACTGGCAGCGTGGCGGCGCCGGTCGGAGCTCGCCATCCGCATCGAGAGTATGCTCGCGACGCCTGGACGTCTCTCTCCAACGGTGCGGCCGGCCGGCGTTACCGCTCTGGCTTTCCTGCTGATCGCGGGTACTGCCTACACCTTCTCCCATGCCCCGCAGCTGCTCTCGTTTGTGCCTTCGACACAGCCGCTGATCGCCGCGGGCCCGCCCGGACCGGCTAACGTGGCTCAGCCTATCACCGGACGCGGGTGGACAACCACGGCTAGAGTGGTACCGGCCGTTGCCGCGAAGACGGAACCTGCGAGGCCGGCGGTGGTTGACGATATGCCGCTGAAAGCGCCGGAGCTTTTGGGAGCGCGTACTGCGTCATCTCACAAAGCTCAGGAACGATTCCATCTTGTGCGCATGGCAGCGGGACGCCCGCATCTGCGTCTGGTGCATGCCGTTCGCCAGAGCCGGAGGAGGTCGGTGCCGCTGCCTGGGAGGCACACCCTGGTCTCACCCCTTCTGCTCTCACCGCTTCCTGTCTACGTGCAAGCCGCCTTCTATGCCATTTCCACCGAGGATGGCTGGCTGCTCATCCAGATTTAACCGACATAACCCAAAGGAGAACAGTAAAGCTATGTATGCATCTACTAATCCACTAGTTACTCGCGGAGCCAAGGCCGGAGCCGCAGCTATGGTTGCCGCTGCCCTGATCGCTGGGGGTACCGTGCTGGGCAGCCACAACGCTGTGCATGCCGCGCCTGCCAGCGCAGCCGCACCCCTGGATGCGAACTCGGTCAGTGCAATCACCTCGCTCGATCAGGCCATGGAGGCAGTCACCGCTCGCGTGACGCCGTCCATTGTCAACGTCGCGGTAAGCGCAAAAGGCGGCGAACATGAGTCTGTCTCTATGGGCGGCCAGGGCGGTAGCGACGAGGAGGGCGGCGGCATAGCTGGCCTGCCACCCGGTCTGTCGCAGTTCTTCGGCGGTGGCCGTCATCTTGCCCCGGCGCAGCAGCCGGTCGAGCACGGCATCGGCTCCGGCGTGATTGTTTCGCCGGACGGCTACATCGTGACCAATGATCACGTGGTTGCAGGTGCCATCAACATCAATGTCACACTGCACGACCGTCGCATCCTGCCGGCAAAGGTGGTCGGCACCGATACGCTGACGGACATTGCCGTCCTCAAGGTGAACGCGAAGGACCTGACGCCCATCGCCTGGGGTGATTCGACCCAGTTGCGTCCCGGCCAGACCGGGCTCGCCTTCGGCAGCCCTTTTGGCTTCCTGCAGTTCTCGGTAACACGCGGCATCGTCAGCGCGCTCAACCGGCCTCGCTTTTCCGAGGACGCGCGCACACCCGGTGGGCTTATCCAGACGGACGCGGCCATCAACCGTGGCAACTCCGGCGGCGCTCTGGTGAATGCGCGCGGCGAGCTGGTGGGCATCAATAACAGCATCATCAGCAACTCCGGTTCCTTTGCCGGAGCAGGCTTCGCGATCCCGGCCCAGATTGCACATGCTGCTGTGGACCAGCTCATCGCGCATGGCAAGGTGGACCATGGCTATCTCGGTCTCAACCTGAATGACGTAACGCCAGCCAACGCCCACTTCTTCCACCTTGCGAATGCGGAAGGCGCCATTGTCGCGGAGGTAACGCCGGACTCGCCGGCCAGCCATGGTGGCGTGAAGCAGGGCGACGTGATCACGGAGGTCAATGGGAAGCGAGTGCTGAACGCAGGTGCGCTGCAGGTCGCCATCAGCCAGATCGCACCGGGCACTCACGTGAAGCTCGGCATTCTGCGGAACGGCGCACCAAGCGCCCTCGACGTGGCGGTCGGCTCGTTCCAGCCGAAGTCCGAGGTGGCCAGCGCGGAGCGCAACGGGAACGGCGACGGCAGCGGTCGCGCTGCAACGGGAAAACTGGGCCTTGGTCTGGCCGATCTGTCCGGCGACATTCGTCAGCAGATCGAGGCACCGGATACACTCCACGGCGCGGTGGTGGAGTCGGTGCGGCCCGGATCGCCGGCCGAGGATGCAGGTCTGCAGCCGGGCGATGTGATTCAGGAGGTAAACCGCAAACCGGCACAGTCCGCCAGAGACCTGGTCGCCGAGGTAAAGAAAGCCTCAGCCGATGAGCTGCTTCTCTTGGTGTGGTCGCACGGGAACAGCAGCTATCGCACCCTGCGGCCGGTCACGCATAATTAGGCTGGCGGTGGACCGGTAACGTTAACGGGGGCCGCAGGCACGGCAGCCTTTCCAATCTGTGGCGGAGAGTGAGGGATTCGAACCCTCGATAGAACTTTTGGTCCTATAACGGTTTAGCAAACCGCCGCCTTCGGCCACTCGGCCAACTCTCCGCAGACGCTCCGCACTCGGTGTGCCCATGTCTGAGCGCGATCTGGCAGGAACGAGTCCGATTATAGCCGACTGGCTCATGCGGCCGTCGAGAGAAGCTCCTGACTGGCGCGCAGGTCATGCAGCAGCCCTGTCGTGGCACGGTCACCGGGCGCTGGCAGGAGTAGCCACTGAATACGTGCCAGCAGTGCCTCTCGAGCAGCGAGGCCGTTGGTCCCGCCGTTTACCCGTTTTGTCACCGCAAGCACGTCGTCCTTGTCGGCCAGCAGATTCAGGTGGTGCGTCTCCCAGAACCAGACAGCGACATCGACGGCAAGTGCCGGTTCTGTGGCGATGCATTTGGCTGCCTCGTCTGTGCAGAAATCGCGGTGCCGGGCCGTGCCGTAGGCCAGGTAATTTGCGCGTCCGGTAATCTGGATGAGGCCACGGCCCTTGAAGCGCACACCGTCCCCCTTCTCCGTATTGCCAAGATCCTTGCGGCCCTCATAGGCTTCGCCGCTTGCCAGCTCCTCGGTATAGCGGAGCTCCGAGCTTTCATGGCCGACCTGCGCCAGGAAGTGTGCCTGTCGCAGGGGCGTGGTCAGCTCACCGGCGGCCAGACCGGCGAGCATCGCCGGCAGGAACCGGGCGACTGTCAGTGGCGCGGCATGGATGAAAATCACCTCCAGCTTGCTCTGCGTCAGGCCGGGCGAAAGTCCGCTCTGCAGCGTCCTCAGCGTGGTTCCGCCTGCGGTCTCCGCGGGGATGAGGCTCGCGGCGGAGGACAGCGGAGTCAGCATCCCTAACGGGTCTTTGCAGCCGATCACGTTGTGTTGGAACTGCTCGATCGCGGCTACGGTATCACCACCGCACACACCGTCCGGAGTGGTGAGCCCGGCGATCTGCGTCGCATTCAGGGTCAGCAGCAGCTGAACCGTCCGGACGTCTTCGCGCAGGTTCTTTCCACCGCGACCTACACTTGCAGTGAGGCACATGCCGCTACCCTAGCGGCGAGGGCTGTGGACGCGAACTCCTACAAAGGTGGGAGGGCCGACTCGCATCTATCCTGAGCATCCCAGAGGAGACCCCAACCTGCCCAGATCCGGCAAGCGAAAACTGAGAACCCTTCCGCTCCTCGCAGCCACCTACTTCATGGTCTCCGGCGGACCCTACGGTATCGAAGATATCCTCGGCTTTGCCGGGTACGGCCGCGCCCTGCTCATCCTCGCTGTGCTGCCGTTTCTCTGGAGCCTGCCGACCGCCCTCATGGTGGGTGAGCTCGCGTCGGCCATCCCGGAGGAGGGAGGCTTCTACGCCTGGGTGCGGCGCGCCCTCGGTCCGTTCTGGGGATTTCAGGAGGCCTGGCTCTCCCTGGCGGCCAGTGTCTTTGACATGGCGATCTATCCCACGGCGTTCGTGCTCTATCTCGGGCACCTCGCGCCTTCGCTCACGGCCGGTCACCGCGGTCTCGCTATTGAACTGGCGGTTGTCGCTGGAGCGACGCTCTATAACCTTCGCGGGGCAGTTGCCGTGGGCCACGGATCGGTATGGCTGTGGGCCGTCGCGATCACGCCATTCCTGGTGCTCATCGCACTTGCGATCTTCCGGGGTATGCACGGCGCGCATGCACCTGTGGGTCCGCCTGCACATCAGGATCTCTCCGCTGCTGTGCTGGTTGCGCTCTGGAACTATATGGGCTGGGACAATGCCTCCACCATCGCGGGTGAGGTGGAGGATCCGCAGCGCACCTATCCGCGTGTCATGGTGACGGCCACCTTTGTGGTCATGCTGACGTACCTGTTGCCCGTGTGCGCGGTCGCCTGGGCCGGCATGCCGGCAGCGCAGTTCTCCACAGGGTCCTGGGTGGATGCGGCACGCCTGCTGGGTGGCCCGGCGCTCGCAATGGCAGTCGTTCTGGCGGGAGCGCTCGACAGCATGGGCACCTTCAACGCGCTCACCATGAGCTACGCGCGGCTGCCCTATGCGATGGCGTGTGACGGCCTGCTGCCCGCGGTGTTGACTCGCCGCCTGCCGAATGAGGTGCCCTGGGTCGCCCTGGTGAGCTGCGCCACGTGCTGGGCACTCGCCCTCAGACTCACCTTTGAGCGTCTGATTACGATCGATATCTGCCTGTGGGGCAGCGCTCTGCTGCTGGAGTTTGCGGCACTCGTCGCTCTCCGCCGCCGCGAGCCGGCGCTGCGAGGATCCTGCCGCATCCCGGGTCCAGGCGCTGTCCCTGTTGTGCTCGGGCTCGGTCCCGCACTGCTGACACTCTTCGCCCTGTACAGCGCGCGGGCCGAGCGCATCGCAGGCATGCCTGCCTTGCTCTTCGCGATCCTGATCGCCGCATGCGGCCTGCCGCTCTATGCACTGGCAAAAGCGACCGGACGGACACCTGAGCTTCGTTAGGCGGCGTCTGCGGACCGGCAAGCTCACGGCGCCGGCAATACGGCGTCGGGTAACTTGCACCGGGAGCGATGCGGAGGCGTCCAGGTCAGCGCGACTGCAGCTCGACCTCAACCATCGTGTCCTTCTGAAAGTTGACTGGATGGCCCGGCGTCAGAAACCGGAAGGTTACCGATTTCGCGAATGCAAACATGCCAAACCCGGTCGATACATTCTTGTCCTGCACGGTCAGCGAGATGATCCGCGCAACAATACCGAAGCCGTTCGAGGCGACGAGCTGGCCGCCGACGTTGCCGCCACCGCCATTCTCGCGGTCGCCATCGCGGCCCGCCACGGCAAGCGCACCCAGCAGCAGCGGCGCAAGGAATCGCCCCTTATCGGGCTGCGCCTTCACGCCACCCTCCTGATCGACGGACAGGTTTTCGTCGGTCGCACCCGTTGCACCCGTCAGAACACCATGCGCCCGCTGCATCGCCTCACCCTTGCGCTGCACGTCGGCAATGGTGAAGCGCAACTGTCCGTTACGGCCAAAGCTGCGGGAAGGCCTGCTCTGCAGCACCCGGCCTCGCATGATCGACCCCTCCGGCAGCACCAGGCCGCCTTTTGCGTCATAGACGGGCTCCGTTACGGTCGCAATCACAGGATCGTCCTTCTTGGCACGATCGGAGTTCACATCGTCGGTTAGCCGCGCAACCACGTGCAGGCCGTTCAGGTCCGGGCTTGCCGCAGGCACCAGCGACGCCCCTGGAAGCTCCGGCACCGGGACCGACGGACTGCTTTGCAGGTCCGCGATGATCTGCGTGCCTTTCCATATCCGCTGCGGATGGTAGGGCAGCTGGCTGTACAACAGCCGGAGCGCGCGGTCGCCCTTGCCCGGATCAAAGATGACGG
The DNA here is from genome assembly GCA_964246865.1 of uncultured Terriglobus sp. Classification (GTDB taxonomy): domain Bacteria; phylum Acidobacteriota; class Terriglobia; order Terriglobales; family Acidobacteriaceae; genus Terriglobus. The sequence goes on along the minus strand of CAXTSF010000058.1, from coordinate 9,325 downwards.
AGCGGGTGCTCTCCATCTGCTGATTCACCATCTCCCTGCCCATCGTCAGCATGCCCTTCTTCTTCTTGCCGCTGCTGGTGAAGCGCACCCACTGCGTGGACCGCATACGTCCCTCGGCGGCGATCGCCATGGGGCCGTTGTTGCCGTCCATCGTCTCAAACCGGACTACCGGGATCCGCTGGGGTGTGATGTCTCCATCCAGCCACGCGCGCACGCGCACCAGCCTGGCCGCCGGTTCCGTAGAGGAGACGATGCCATGCATGGTTGTTCCCGCCGAAATCGCGATCCGGTCGCGAACATACACCGGCTGCTCCAGGACGGCGTCCACCGGCGAGCCCGGGTGCAGAGATGTCGTCTTCGTCACCAGCAAGCGCAAGGGAACGCCGGCCGCGACGCTTACCGATGACGTGGATGGCAGGTCCGTCCGCCCTCCCTCCACTGCGGAGACGCTCTTCGGGGCTCCAACGGAGAGAGCAGCGGACGGGACTGGCACTGGTTGGGACACAGCAGATTGGGACCTGGCCGATTGCGCCGGAGCAGCCTGAGCCACAGGGGACTGGGTCACACCCGTGGCCGGAAGCAGGGCGAGGCAGGCCGGCAATGTGTAAAGGCGAGGCAAAGCATTCACAGAACCGCTCCCAAAACCATTTCTGAAATGATTAAGAGACTCTCGGATATGCCGATTGTTTCATTTGCCGGATGATTTATTTGTGAAAGCTGTCCTGGCCGCTCATGCTTTCTACGTCTACCCATTCCTGTATGCCAGGATCGACTTCCGAATCACCTCATGTGCATAGCTCACATCGCGCCAGCCCTTGATCTCAACGCGCTTGCCCTCAAGGTCCTTATAGATCGAAAAGAAATGAACGATCTCTTTCAGCTTATGCGGATGAATCTGCTCATAGCTGTTCACATCGAAGTAGCGCGGATTGTTGCAGCCCACCGCCAGGATCTTCTCGTCGCCCTCGCCATTGTCCACCATCTCCATCAGCCCGATGGGCCGCACCTCCTGCAGGCAGCCGGTAAAGCTCGGGGTGTCGGTCAGTACCAGCACATCCAGCGGGTCCCCATCGTCGCCAAGTGTCGACGGCAGGAATCCGTAGTCTCCGGGGTAGTGCACCGGCGAATACAGGTTCCGGTCCAGCCGGAAGACATGGAGGGCCTTGTCGTACTCAAACTTCATCGTGCCGTCCAGCGGGATCTCGATGATGGCGTGGACGATCTCTGGTGCTTTCGGGCCAACCGGAAGGTCTAGATAATTCGGCATGTTGCGATGGGGTCTCTGGTTTCTGTAAGTTGCGGTCAGGTGACGCCCCTCATCTTACCCGCCGTGCAAAGCCGAAGCAAAGCGATCGGTGTCGGCACGCGCCGCACTTCTATAATGTCGCCATGCGCGCACACGTCTATGTCACTCTCAAGCCTACCGTTCTCGACGCGCAGGGCCAAACCATCGCCAACGCCTTAAGGCGACTGCACCATCCCGATGTGGAAGGGGTGCGCCAGGGGAAGTACTTCGTGCTCACGCTGGCCGACAGCCTCTCCGAGGCGGCGGCTACGGCAGAGGTCGAGCGCATCAGCCGCGATGTCTTGACCAACCCGGTCATCGAGGATTTCACCTTCCGCATCGAGTAGCCTCTGCGTCGCGCCGCCTGCGCCGATTCCCGCCACATTGCCTTCCCTGCCCGTCCTTGCAGCCGTCCAAAGCATATGGACGGAATCGACATTCCCGCCGGGCTCGTTGTCCCCATGGACAGCATCGCCCCTGGCCTGCACGGTCTGCGGATTGCCTTTGTCAATGTCTTCGGCGTCTCCCATCCTGATGGAACGTGGACGCTGATCGACGCCGCAATCCCCCTCTCCGCTCCCTTAATTCGCACCTGGGCTGAGAAGACCTTTGGAAAGCCGCCGCGCGCCATCGTGCTCACCCACGGGCACTTCGACCACGTCGGCGCCGCCCGGACGCTTGCAGGCGAGTGGGATACTCCCATCTACGCCCATCCGCGGGAGTTTCCCTTCCTTACCGGCAGAGAGTCCTATCCACCGCCCGACACAGGTGCAGGTGGTGGCATCATGCCGCTGCTCGCGCCGCTGTTCCCGCGCGAACCGATCGACCTCGGCGACCGTCTCCGCGCCCTCCCCAGTGCCGGTACGGAGGTTCCGCATGCCGGTCTGATGGGTGACATGGGCGGCCTTCTCGCCGTGCCGGAGCTGCCCGGCTGGGAGGTCTTGAACACGCCCGGCCACACGCCCGGCCATGTCTCCTTCTTTCGTGCGACCGACCGCGTCCTCATCGTCGGCGATGCCTTCTGCTCCACCAAGCCCGAGTCCTTCTTTGAGGCCAACCTTCAGCAACATCCGGAGCTGCACGGGCCTCCGGGCTACTTCACCTCCGACTGGAATGCGGCTCGGCACAGCGTCCAGCAGCTTGCCAATCTGGAGCCGCTCACCGTGGCTCTCGGCCATGGCAAACCGCTGTCCGGCGATCTGGTCCCCGGCTCCCTGCGACGGCTGGCTGCCAACTTTGACGCAGCTGGCAAACCGGCGGGCCGGCGCGAACCCGGTCCGGCATAGCGCAGCCGCCAGCGCTCAGTGCGCGCAGCTCGAAGCTCAGTGCGCGCGCAGGTCGAAGATGTCGGTCACCCATCCGTTGTACGCGAACTCCTGCAGGGGTGCCTGGCAAAAGAGGCCGTGCATGCTGTGCGAGTCTGGCCCTGCCTGGTATGGCTCGCGCACCTGATAGCAAGCGCCGTTGTGCTTCGGGTTGGTCGCGATGAAGTAGGCCACGTGGTACTCCGCAAGAACCTGGTTCAGGTTCTCCTCCCGCCGCATGCGCGCCAGAAAGGGCTTGTCCATCACCAAACCCTCCATCTGGATCATCGGATCCTGCAGCAGATATCCAGGCGTTCCCGCGCGGTCGCCCATGGCATAGATCCCCGGGTGGTCCTTGGCAAACGCCTCGATCCTGCGCGCGGCATGGTACATGGAGTACACGTCGCCCTCCGGGTGGTGGAGCGAGCGTACCCGGCCCGCGGCATAGGCGCCCATGGCAAGAAACAGCAGCGCCGCACCGGCCCACTGCAGGCGAATCTGCGTGGGAAGCGCAACCGGCGACTCCGTGCCGAACAGCGTGAGTGCGGCGGCGAACTCGCCCAGCACCAGCGGATACAGGTACCACTGCCACAACGGCCAGTCGCTCAGGATGCTCAATGCCAGGATGTGCACCAGCGGAAAGAGGAGCAGCGCAGTGACGACCGGCAGATAGAGCTGCGGGACCCGCCGTCGCGCCACCTGCCACAGGGCGAGCGGCAGCAGGATCAGGCTCGGAAGCACGATCAGCACACGCGCGAAGATAGGGAAGTGCACCAGCAGCGTCGAGATCGGGGCGCTGTTCAGGAAGCGGTGCAGCCGGAGCTGCTTCGCCTGGCTGGAGATGGGGAAGGCAGTACCAAAGACATGCAGGTTGATGCCCGCATACAGAAGCAGGGGCAGGCAGAAGAGCCCTGCGGCCAGAATCAGCCAAAGTACGTCCCGCCTCTTCCGGCTCTCGGTCAGGAGCGCTATTGCCTCAAAGAAGAACAGCATCAGCACCAGCAGGACCGAGTCCAGCCGAGACAGCACCAGAAGTGCGGCCAACACGGCATAGACCACTGCATTTCCAGCCGTCCACCGGAACTGCGGCCGCGTCCTGAAGAAGCACAGCAGGAGCGCGAGCGGAATCGTCAGCACCACCTCCATACCGCCCCGCGTCAGAAACAGCGCGCTGAACCCGATCGCTGCGGCGGCCAGAGACGCGAGAAAAGCATTGGAGGTGCGCCGTAGAAACATGCGTTCCGCCAGGAAGTATGTCGCACCGGTACTCAGGCAGACGATCCACATCACTGCGGTAAAGACACCGCCGATGGGCAGCACGCGCGCGAGCGCTGTCAGCACCAGCAGCCACAAGGGATGGTACCCATTCGTCAGGTGAATCCCGTCAAAGGTCGACCCATGGCCGGCGGCCAGGTTGACCGCGACACGCAGATAGTAGAAGAAGTCGTCGTCGTAAAAGGCCAGACTCGCGGCACCAGCCCCCACTCGCGAGAAGACACTGATGGCGGTTGCCAGAGCTAGTACAAGAAGCGGAGCATAACGCTCCACCCTAAGTCGAAACGACATACAACCTCACAGGCCTTCGTGCTCGGCGGAGATACACCCCGCCGTCCCTCGTTGCTTCGTGGTTCGTCCGCACACATCCTGCAAACAGATGCAGCCGCGCGGCTTCTGCTTTGTACTGTGCTCCCGCACACAGGTGTCGCGCGCGGACCCGGTCCACATTCCTGCGGAACTCACTGCACAATAAGAGCATGCGTCCGGTTGACTTCCAGTTTAACTACCCGCTGCTTGGATCGGAAGCGGCCGTCTTCGCCAGCTGGCTACACGGCCTGGATTCGGCGGCCATGCAGCCGCTGCTTGCCTCCCGGCCCGGTGCTGGCCGCAGAGAGGATCGCATGGCTGCGCAGATCTTCCTCGCCGAACAGGGCCTCCCTGTGCCTCTGGAACGGCTTTTCCTTGTGGCCGGCGGACACCACGCCCTGACACTTGCCATCCAGTTGGGCCAACTCGCCGGCAGTGCGATTGCCACGGACGCCGTCACCTATTCCAACTTTTTCGGCATCGCGGCTGCGCATCGGGTGGAGGTGATCCCATGCGCCGGCGACCAGCACGGCATGCTGCCAGAGGCTCTCCTGCACGCGGCAAAGGCCGGCGCCCGCGCCGTTTACCTCATGCCCACGGTGCACAACCCTCTCGGTACCGTCATGCCTCTCGACCGCCGCCGCGCGCTCGCCGCCGTAGCCAGAGAAGCCGGCCTCCTGATCCTTGAGGACGAGGCATACGCATTTCTGGAGGAAGCGCCACCGCCGCCCTTCGCCCAGCTTCTGCCGGAACAGACCTTCTATCTCTACAGCCCGTCCAAGCCATTCGCGCCCCTGCTGAAAGCAGCTATCCTGGTCGCACCCACGGCCTTTGCACCGGCCGTGGAGCCGGCAACCACCCTGGGCAGCAGCGGCACCTCGCTCCTTTTCTGCTCCTCCCTTAGCTGGCTGCTCACCTCGGGCACCCTGGCCGCGACCATCCGTGCCAAACGTGCCGAGGGCCACGCCCGCCAGCGCCTGGCGCGCGAGATGCTACCCCACTGCACGATCGAGGCGCATCCATCCGCCTACCATCTCTGGGTGTTGCCGGAGCGGGTTGCGGCGCGACAACTCTGCGACGGCGCGGCCAAACAGGGGGTGATGCTTTCCGACAGTGCCGGCTTCGTCCGTGCGGGCGACACAGTCCCAAACGCATTCCGCCTCGCACTCGGCGGCGAATCCGATCGGGGACGCATCCAGCACGGCCTGGAGATCGTCGCCGGCCTCCTGCATGGCCTCTGAGCCCTCCCACGTCGCCCACCCATGGCCGAGGTGCAGTCGGCGGACTGTGCCATAATGCACACATCCACCATGCGCATTGCACGCGCCACGTTTTCGGCTCTCCTCGGGGCCATTGTCACCCTGGGCCTCTATCTTGGCTGGTTTTTCAAGGTCACGCATCAGGACGCGCCCTGGAACGGTGCGAGTACGGCCTTTATCGTCGCCACCTCGGTCGTAGGCATTCTCTGTGGCGGCATCGGCGGGTATTTGGGAGCAACGCTGGCACCGGAGACGCCGCGCGGCACAGCCGACGGCATCGCTGGTCTGATCGCCGCTGCCGCTGCCTTCGCCGAAACCCACACACCGGGCCAGCACCACTATGCGCAGGCCATCGCCCTTATGCTGGCGGCACCGGCCGCCTATGTGGCAGGACGTTTTCGCAAAGCCACTCTTAGCTGAAAGTGCATCCAATCCGGCTTATGCGCAAACGCCGGTCTCTCGCCCCTATCCTTGCTGCTCTGAGCATCACCGCTCTCTTTGCTCATGCCGACGTCGCCGACCGTGGCCTGCTCGGCATCTGGAAGGAGCCGGGCGGCGGCATGATTCAGGTAGAGTCCTGCGGCCCGGCTTTGTGCCTCAAGCTGGTCGGCCTGCCCAGGGACGCACCCTCCACGGTGGACGGCCTGAACCCCGACGAATCGCTGCGGACACGCGCCCTGTGCGGTCTCGAGATCGGGCAGGGCTTTCAGCGGAAGGATGGGCAGCACGCCGACGGCGGCTCGCTTTACGATCCGAAATCGGGACGCACCTATAAGGGCACCATCGCGAGTGAGGGCAACACTCTGAAACTGCGCGGCTACGTCGGCATTAAAGCTTTCGGACGGAGCGAAACCTGGATGCGCAGCAGCGGTGAGGCAAGGACCTGCCGCAAGTCCTAGCCCATATGTCCGTTAGCGTGGACTGATTCCGTGGCATGGTACGAACTCAAGTAGAAGTCGCGGGCGATGCGGTAGCAATCGCAGGCGGCCGCTTCCAGCCCGGGCCGGTCCAGGATGCGGACACGTCCACGCTGATATTGGATCAACCCGTTTCGCTGCAGCTCGCCGGCAACCATCGTTACCGTGGTTCGGCGCGTCCCCAGCATCTCTGCCACATATTCCTGCGTCAGGTTAAGCACGTCTCCCTCCGTGCGATCCTGCACCATCAGCAGCCATCGGGCAAGCCGCTGCTCCGCCTCGTGGAGCCGGTGGCATCCGGCAATCTGACTCGTGGTAAACCCCTGCTCCTGCACCTGGCGCAGGATGGCTGCACGCACCTCATCGTTGCTCGCGAAGATTTTGCGCAACTCCGGCATCAGGATGCGCAGCCCGCACCCGTCCAGCTGCATAAAGCACCGTGTCGGCGCCTGCAACGGTCCCAGCAGGTGCAGCGCTCCCGTTACGCTTTCCCGGCCCATGACGCCTACCTCGGCCGTACCTCCGTCAGCCGTAATCGCCACAACGGACGCCATTCCGGACAGAAGGAAGTAGGCATATCCAGGAGCTTCATGTGCGTCGTACAGCGGAGAGCGGAGCGGTAGTTTTACCTCAACGCACTTGGAAAGGACCAGTTCCAGGACTTCGGGGCTGAGTCTACGGAGGAGAAGGTTACTGGTAGCAGGGCTCATAAATCCGTTCTTCGTGCTGGATCTGTCGGTCGCTGCCGGTAGAAGACATCCTGCACCGGGTTATAAGCCCTGAACTCTCAATCTGTAATGCCCACTGTAAGCCTAAGTACACATGTTTTCAGTCGGCAAGCGGACACTTGGAGCTATTCGGCATAGATAAGCCCTAAAGAAGTTGAAAAATCATCAAACGACAGGCTTTGTTATTCGTGAGACATACGAACTCCTACTTTGGGCGTATTGTCTGAAGCACGACATCTCCCCTATGCTAGGTTTCGCTCGTATGCAAGTTGCTCTAGAAAGGACGCACTCTCCGTTGCCGCACGTTCTTGTTTACGGGAGAGACGGTGTGCTGCTCCAGACACGCGGGTGGGTGCTGCAGCATGCGGGCTACCGGGTCTCCACCGCGGAATCTCACACAGCCGCGCTGCACGTCCTGGACACCACACGCGTGGACGTCTGCGTTCTGTGCCACACACTCTCGTCTGCGCAGCGCACAAGCGTCAAGGCCACGACCAACGAGTTGTGGCCAGAGGCACAGTTCCTGCAATTGCATAAGATGGTCAGCCAGGCCCTCGAGATTAACGAACCGGGTGCCCTGAACGTGGGCGACGGTCCAGCTGCACTGCTCACCGGTGTTCAAAAACTAATCGGACCGCGAACGGCTGCCATCTCTGACAACGGGGTGTCAGGCGGGTATGGGCGGCAGTGCTAAGCTGCTGAGATGCTTCGCCTTAGCCGCCGCCGCTTCCTTCAAACCTCGCTCGCCACGGCAACACTCTCCGGCGCCTCCTCTTTGTGGGCACAGGGATCAGCGCCTGCCCCGGCTGCGGCAGCAGCCACCCTGCAGATCGGTTCGTTGAACGCCAAAACTCAAGTTCCGCAGGACTTCATCGGTCTCTCGTATGAGGTGATGCAGCTCGAGGATCCGGCCTTCTTCTCGGCGGCAAATACCGGCCTCATCGAGCAGTTCCGAAAGCTCTCCCCGAACGGTGTCCTTCGTCTGGGCGGCAACACCAGCGAGTTCTCCTGGTGGAAGGCAAAGCCTGCCGATCAGCCGCCCGTGCGCAAGGGTGACGTCAACGACCCTGGCCAGCCTCCGCCCACGACTCTCTACGCCGTCACCCCCGAAGCGATTCGCAATCTTGGCGCCTTTCTTCAAGCCGCCGGCTGGACCTGCATCTATGGCCTGAACCTCGGCTATGGCACGCCCGAGATCGATCTGCAGGAGGCAACGGTGGTCTACCAGGCCCTCGGCAAACGCCTGCAGTATTTTCAGATCGGCAACGAGGTCGACCTCTTCGGGACCCATCTCCGCCCCAAAGCGACCTGGACGCCCGCCGCTTACCTGGAGAACTGGCTCTCCATCGCCCGTCCGGTTCAGAAGGCCCTGCCGGAAGCCACCTTCGGCATGCCCGATGTAGCCGCGGATGCGCACTGGCTTCCGCAGCTCGCGGAACTGTGGAAGGCGGTGCCGGATAAACCGCGCGTCACGACGCTCTCCCACCACTATTACTTTGGCGGGCCTCCCAAGAATCCGGACGTCAACATCGACCGGCTGCTCCACCCCGACTCGAAGGTGAAGCGCGATGCCGGGCTCGCCCTGCCCGCGGCCGCGGCCATGCACGCCCGCCTGCGCATGACCGAGGGCAACACCTGCTACCAGGGCGGCAAACCCGGCGTCAGCGATGTCCTCGCATCCGCATTATGGAGCGCCGGCTACCTGCTCGAACTCATGCAGTTGGGATACGCCGGCGTCAATCTCCACGGTGGTTCCGGCCACGCCGTTGCCGTTTCGGTCGGCGGCATCCTGCGCGGTGAGCAGCTCATGGCCGACCCGAACGCTCCCCACGCCAAGCCCTTCTACACACCCATCGCGAACGTGGGTGACATGCCGGGTGCCGGTCCCGGTGGCAAGCTCGACAGTCACTATCGCCTGCAACCCGTCGGTTTGGGCATGCAGTTTGCCGGTGCCTTCGCCTGCACCACCATGCTGCCGGTCGACTTCAACCCCGGCGGCGTGAATGCCATGGCCTACGCAGCCAAACGCGCCGACGGCAGGACGATCGTCGCAATCCTCAATAAGGATCCGGAGAAAGAGCTCGCCGTGGATCTACCGGCCTACCGCGTCCTGCAGACCCTCACCGGACTGGCACTCGATCGTCCGGATGTGGACCTGAGCACCTTCACGCAGGCAGGTGATGCTGCCGAAGGGACCCGGCTCACCGTCGCAAAACACTCCGCCAAACTGATCCTCCTCGGCTAATTC
>CAXTSF010000057.1:15184-15676 GCA_964246865.1 uncultured Terriglobus sp. | reverse complement strand
TTGTGTGGTGAAGTTATCCGTCGGGTCGATGTGTACGATGCCGGACAGTAACTCCGCCACATTGCTGCGGTTCTCCCCTAACTCGCTCGGGACGGCATACACCGACTCCGCGAGAACCGTCACAGCAAGCTCCCGGAGGTTACGGTCATACAGCACACCCCGCCGGGGCGCTACCTCAAAGGTGCGCTGCTGCTGCTTGGCCGCACGCTCCACCCAGTCATGCCGGCGCACCACCTGCAACCACAGCAGCCGCGTGCCAATCAGGCCCGCCCACATGGCGAAAAAGATGGCTACATAGACGAAGCGTACCCGGCGGATCGGTGCGGTGAGGATGGGGCGTGACTGCGTCATCGTCGGCTGACTCTATCTCTCCTGCTCTCCATGCGGTGCTGCTGCAGGCATTTCCTGCTATCGAAGGCTTGCCAGCACCGGTCCAGCGGTCTGCGAGCCATCCGGGCGCACCACCTGCCCGGGCCGCGGCATATCCAGACC
>CAXTSF010000057.1:8823-15174 GCA_964246865.1 uncultured Terriglobus sp. | reverse complement strand
ATCCAGACCAAGCTGCTTGGCGATACGGTCGATCCGGTCCGGATCGGATAACTGCGCCTCTGTCAGGTGCAGCTGGCGGCTATCCTCGCGCAGGTGCTCTACCTGTATCTTCTGCGCCTCGATGGAGTAACCCATCTCAATCGAGGAAAAGTGCTGCCAGACATACACCATCACCAATAAAAACAGAATGCTCATGGAGATGGTGAAGGAGCGCATCTCCTTCCGCCGCTCCGGATCGTCCGCCTTCACAATGCGGCTGTTATCCAGGTGCTTGGTGAAGAACACCTCAGGCGTGGGTCCACGGCGCGCCCGCCGCTGCTGTTCGTACACAGCGCGGTTATGCTCCTGAAACGACTCCGCCCTTTGCCGCTGTGAGCGCGGCGCCAGCATCGCCACCCCTGACATCACCTGTTCCATCGCCGTAGCTCCTCTTCCACCTGAATACTTTTGCTGCATCTCGACTTCGGTCCAGGAAGTTATCCTAACTTTCCACCGACTTATCCACACTCAACCTGCGACTTACTACTACCTTCGCCCCCGGCGGCTACCACCTTCGGGGGGTATAACTCTCGGCCGCTCCTGTACCTGCTCGCCATAGATGGCGGCCCGCAACTTCGCACTGCGCGACCGGCTGTTCCGCTCGATCTCTGCCTCGCTGGCCACTACCGGCTTTCTCGTCAACTCCTGCCATCGCGCGGCATCCGGCCCACTGCGGAACGCATCCTTTACGAGCCGGTCCTCCAGCGAGTGGAAGCTGATCACCACCAGCCGCCCCTTCGGTTTCAGCAGCCCCGGCGCATCCCGGAGCAACGCTCGTATCTCCCCCAACTCGTCATTCACATGAATTCGCAAAGCCTGAAAGGTTCGTGTCGCCGGATGAATCTTGTCCTGTTTCATTGCTGGGGCCGCGGCCGAAACTACCCTGGCTAACTCCGCCGTGGTAAGTACCGGCCGCGCCCTAACAATGGCTCTGGCGATTCTCCGCGACCTCCTTTCCTCTCCGAATTCGTAAATCAGGTTGGCAAGATCTTCCTCGTCTGCCTGATTTACCACTTGCCCGGCTGTTACGCCGCTCCGCGTATCCATACGCATGTCGAGCGGCGCATCCTGCCGAAAACTGAATCCCCGGTGCGCCTCATCCAACTGCAGGCTGCTCACCCCTACATCCGCCAGCAACCCGTCCACGCTGCCCTGCTCCAGCACCGCCGCTGCCCGTGAAAAGGGCTCGTGATACAGCCTCACCTGCGGCATCGCCTCGCCGAGTTCCTCACGCAGGCTCTCCAGCCGGGCCGTTGCGAGTCCCATGGCCTCCGTGTCCCGGTCGAAGCCAATCAGCGTTCCGTCCCCGCCCAGACGCCTTGCGATGGCGGAGGCATGACCACCCAGCCCCAGCGTGGCGTCCACGTACACGCCGCCTTCGCGCACCTCCAGAAGGTCCAACACCTCTTCCAAAAGAACCGGCACATGCTGCGGATCTCGCACCTTCCGCCTCCATGCGTGCCCCTGAGGGCCACCCTGCTTCTCTACAGGCCGAGCGCGGCAAGTGCCGCCTCATCCTCGGCCGACAGCGGAGCCGCCTTCAACTCCGCCTCAAACTCGTCACGGTTCACGACCTCCAGAACCGTCTGCGCTCCCAACACCACCACGTCGCCGTTCAACCTGGCCGACTCCCGCAGAATCTGCGGCAACAGCAATCTGCCCTGCACATCGATCTCGGTCACCTGGCCGTAGTAGTTGGTTACGTCCAGAAACTTCTTTTTCGCCGGATTCATGGAAGGAATGCCGGCCAGTTTGGCCTCCACCTTCTCCCATTCCTTGATCGGATGGATCTCCGCCCGCCTTCCATCCCGGCTGGTCACGTAAAACTGCGGCCCGTATACCTCGTCTACCCTGCGCTTGAAGTCTGCCGGCAGTTTGAGCCGGCCCTTCTCGTCTACCCGCGCTGGGTGGTTTCCACGAAACATCGCCGGCAGACCCGCTTAGCTGTCCAGGTTCCCTCGTTGTGGGAGCGGGACGAATTCGTCGTAGACTTTGCGAGAACTAAGGGCTCTATGCTCCCTTTTGCTCCACTTCGTTCCACCACGCTCCACATCGTCGCTTGTGTGCGACATGAAGTAAAGCGAGATTTCTGCAAAGTGTGTGAATTAGCCGGGGTGCGGTGTGGAAAACGCAGCCTGTGGTATGCGGACGCTATCTGACCCCAAAAGGGTGTGTTTGCAAAGAGGGTTCCTGCCACTTCCGGGGCTTGCCTAACACCAAAGTTGTAGTGTAGGCGAATCTAGAGCGAAAGTATCGGAAGTTTGTGCAACGGTAATGCGGCTCAGGACCCGGGCAGGTACCCGAAAAGAGCTAAGAGGCTGCCACGGTGCCTCTATGTTTCCGGCGAAGCAGCCACACCAGGTACGACGTGATGGCCACATTCATGAGTAGGATCGACACGTGCCACAGATCCGGGTGTCTCGAGAGCTCATAGCACTCCCAGGGGATAAAGCTGACGCTGAGCCAGAGTGTCAGATACTCAGCCCAGGTCTTCCTCATCAACAGGCCGATACCTTCGGTCATCGCCAGCCCTGCATACAAACAGGTGAAGAGACTGATCTGGCGCAGTCGATGATGACTCAGCTGCTCCGCCTTGCCAAGCACCAGGGAGACGATATGGTTTTCCGGGTCGAAGCGGAACAACGCGACCAGCCGCTCCAGCGCGTCGCCAAGGTCATGGTGCACGAAATGCAGCGCGCCAAAGCCGATTCCGAGAAACAGCAGCGCCTTGCCAAGCTTGAAGATTCCGATCAGGTACAGGCCGGAATCGCGCCTGCCTTCCGACGCGCACTCTTCGGCTGCCGTTTCAGATAAGGGCTTCATCCGCTTTGTGGCCACACTGCTGGGCATCTGTCTTTAGTCTTGAGAGCGTTCTCTCTCTTGTCAAATAGACGTGGCTGATTCATTAGTGCTATGGACATCCGGAACTTTCGGTATCACGTCGGGAACCACCTATGCCGATATGCACCATCTCACGTCAGGGCACGCAATCCGTCGTCTACGGGATTGCGTTCCTAAGCAAGACGGCATGCATTTCGCCGATAGACGATTCTGGAGATCAAAGCATGATGAAGCTCAGCAAGGCACTTCTCGCCCTTACCCTAATCACAGCAGGCACCGCCGCTGTTGCGCAGAAGGACCCCGATGTAGGCGGCGCCCCCATGTACGCGAACAAGAACATCGTTGAGAACGCGAGCGCCTCGCCTATTCACAAGACCCTCGTCACAGCCGTCAAGGCGGCAGGCCTGGTCGATACGCTCAGCGGCCCTGGCCCCTTCACCGTGTTCGCGCCGACCGATGATGCCTTCGCGAAGCTGCCTGCCGGCACAGTGGAAACGCTTGTGAAGCCGGAGAGCAAGGACCAGCTCACCAAGATCCTCACCTACCACGTCGTGAAGGGCAAGGTCTCCTCCAAGGAACTCGTCAAGATGATCAAGAAGGGCGGCGGCACCGCGACCCTGACCACGGTTGAGGGCGGTACCATCAAGGCAACTCTCTCCGGGTCCAACGTCCTGTTGACCGACGAGAAGGGCGGCACCGCAACCGTTACCACCGCCGACGTCTTCCAGAGCAACGGTGTCATTCACGTCGTCGACTCCGTTCTGATGCCCAACTAAGCCGATACCTCCTGCAGAGCCGGGGCGTCCCAAGCGGGGCGCCCTTTTTGCATGTACTCCCATCCTGCATCGCGCACCGAGGCCCCATGCGTCACACCTTTGAAACCACCCAATACCTGCCCTTCCCGTTGCCCGTAGTCTTCGCCTTCTTCGCCAACCCCGCGAACCTGCCGAGGCTGATGCCACGTTGGCAGCAGGCGCGCATCGATGCGCTGAACCTCATCGCACCACCCTCACCGCCTGCGGGCTCGCCGGTGAAGCTGGGAACCGGCGCGGGCACCACCATGGTGCTCAGCTTCCGTGCCTTGCCGCTCCTACCGCTTCGTCTGCGGTGGCATGCGCTGATCCCGGAGTTTGCCTGGAATGACCGCTTCTGCGACGAGCAGACCTCCGGGCCGTTCGCGTTCTGGCGCCACTGCCACTCCGTCACCGCTGAGGCGCACAACGGCAGCGAAGGCACCGTGGTGCATGATCACGTGGAGTACGCCTTCCCGGGCGGTCCGCTCGGTGACGTTGCAAACCTGTTTGGCGGGCGCGCGCAGATCCGGTCCATCTTCGGCTACCGCCACCGGCAGACCTCCGCGCTCATGCCGGCGTTTGCAGAGCATCTTCGCTCGGCACAGGCCTGACAGCCCGCTTCAACGATGCGCGGCCAGGCGCTCGCGTGCCACCGCATCCAGTGCCGGCTGTGCCTCAACCATGGCGCGCGCGACAGAGATGCCGTACTTCGCGCGAAGGTCCTCCACCTTGCCATGCTCGATGAAGTGGTCGGGCCAGCCAATCCGTACCAGCGGCGTCTCCAGCCCTGCATCGCTCAACGCCTCCAGCAGGACGGAGCCGAAGCCACCTGCCAGCACATGGTCTTCAAAGCTCACGAGCAGCCCGCAGGTCCGGCCAAAGTGCTCAACTGTTTGGCGGTCGACCGGCTTCACAAAACGAGGATTGATCACGGCAACGGAGAAGCCGCGATCCTGCAGATGGGAAGCCATCTCCCAGGCCAGCGGCAGCAGCGCACCCAGGCCGAAGATGGCCACATCCGTGCCATCCTGCAACACCTCCGCCCGGCCGATCTCCAGGCTCACCGGAAAGGCCTTCACCGCCGCTCCCGGCCCGATGCCGCGTGGATAACGGATCGCACTTGGACCGTCGAGTTGCAGCGCCGTGTGCATCATGTCGGCCAGTTCGTCCTCGTCCTTAGGCACCATGTGCACCAGGTTGGGAATCGCCCGCAGATAGCTGATATCAAACAGGCCATGGTGCGTCGGGCCGTCATCCCCGCTCAGGCCGCCACGGTCCATGCAGAAGACCACCGGCAAATTCTGCAGGGCCACATCATGCACTATCGGATCAAACGCGCGCTGCAGAAAAGTAGAGTAGATGGCGCACACCGGGCGGTATCCCTTCGTTGCCATGCCGGCGGCGAAGATGACGGCGTGCTCTTCCGCGATACCCACGTCGAAGTAGCGGCTTGGATGGTGCGGCCGGAACAGGTCCAGCGCCGTTCCGTTCGGCATCGCCGCGGTGATGGCGACGATCTTCGGATCGGCATCGGCGAGCTTTACCAGCGTTTCCGCAAATACCTCGGAGTAAGTCTTCTGGCCGGCCGTCTTGATCTCGCCGGTCGATGGATCATACGGTCCCAGCCCATGGAACTGCTTCTGCTTCTCGATTGCCGGTTGGAAGCCACGGCCCTTCTGCGTGATGGCATGGAGGATCACGGGCCGGTTCTGCATTTTCAGGAACTGGAATGTGTTGATCAGCTGCGGCAGATCGTGGCCATCCAGCGGACCGTAGTAGTCCAGGCCGAACTCCTCGAAGAGCATCGATGGCCCAAGCAGGCCCTTTACGCTCTCCTCGGCTTTGCGCGCCACGTGCGACGCTGCCTTGCCGCCCACCCGGTTGATCAGCGTGGTTGCGCGCTCGTGCAGGTAGCGGAAGCTCGGGTGAGTCACGATGCGGTGAAAGTAGGAGGCGATGGCACCGACGTTCTTGTCGATCGACCACGCGTTGTCGTTCAGCACCACAATCAGGCGCTTGGTCTGCGAGGCGATGTTGTTGAGCGCCTCATAGGAGATGCCGTTGGTAAATGCCGCATCGCCCGCCAGCGCCACAATGTGCTCCGTGCCGCCGCTCAGGTCGCGTGCCACCGCCATGCCCAGCGCCGCGGAGAGCGCCGTGCCCGCATGGCCAGCGCCGAAGCTGTCGTGCTCGCTTTCTGTGCGCAACATGAATCCATTCAGGCCGCCCGCCTGCCGGATCGTGTGGAACCGCGACGCGCGGCCTGTCAGCAGCTTGTGCACATATGCCTGGTGACTTACGTCGAAGACAAACGAGTCGCGCGGTGTGTCAAAGACATAGTGCATGGCGATCGTCAATTCCACCACGCCCAGGTTCGGCCCAATATGCCCGCCCGTCTTCGCAACACTCTGGATCAGCCGTGCGCGAACCTCCTCCGCCAGTGTCTGCAGCTCAGGAACAGAGAGCCGTTTCAGATCGGAGGGTCCAGCGATGCTATCGAGGAGATTGCCCATGTGTGAGAGACGCCGGCGCACGTTAATCTGCAGCAAAACGAGTGAAAAGCTTTGCGGAGTCTCACCTCAGTATAGCGGAGCGGCTTCCGCCGGCACCCTGGCGAGGGTGCGGCGTTGATTGCATCAAGCAGCTCTCCGCCGCCCCCACCCGCTTGTCACTCACC
>CAXTSF010000057.1:0-8813 GCA_964246865.1 uncultured Terriglobus sp. | reverse complement strand
CGATCATCGACACCACGGCCGACCTGTCGGCCTACGGGTCCTTCGGGCTCGACCCGGGGTTCACCTCCGGCGACGTCGTGGTGAAGGGCTATCCGGCGTCGGAGGCCGGCAGCCTGTCGGGCATCGAGGCCTTCCTGCGCCAGGACGGCGCCCTGACGGACATCGACACCTCCGCGCTGCCGCTGTCGCCCGGATACAGCGGCGGCCCGCTCTACGACACGGTGGAGCGGGACGGGCAGTCGGTCCAGGCCGTGGTCGGCACCGTGTCGACCGGCGACGACGCCATGAAGCTGACGCGGTCCAAGATCGCCCGCATCCGCGGCTGGATCGCCGGCGACCAGGCCTTCGACGAGGGCGAGGGCGCGGCGCCCAAGGCCCTGGTGCCGCAGATCTCCGGCACGGTGCCGGCCACCAGCGGATCATCGCAACTCTCACATGGCGCGCCCCAGGCCAGCCCCCTCACGCAACCGTCTCTCTCGCCCGGTGTGGTGCAGCTGATTGAGCTGGACACGCGCTTTTCGGACGAGACGCAAAAGGGAGGTGGTGCCGCCTTTGGCCGGTGGTTTGCCGAGGATGCGCTCACCCTGAACAACGGCAAGTTCCCGGTCTATGGAAAGGCCCGCATCGCCGCCTCCGCCACCTGGGCTGCCGGCGACTATCAGCTCTCCTGGCAGCCCGCCGGTGGCCAGATGGGTCCTTCCGGCGACATGGGCTTTACCTGGGGCCACTACGACGGCAAATCCAAAGACAGCAACGGCAACCCCGTCACCACCGGCGGCCGGTACATCACCGTGTGGAAGCGCAGCGCGGGCGGCGAGTGGAAGGTCCTGCTGGACGCAAGTGCCGACGAGCCACCCGCCGCCGGCGAGTGCTGTGCCCTGCCCAAGCCCTGAACCCATGCCAAGCCCGCCCCAAACTCGTGACCCGGACACCCCGCAGACGCCGCTCTTCTCCCTGGAGCAGCTGCGGATGGGTTCGCTGGAGCGCCTGGAACCGGTAGAAGGCCAGAACAATCCGGCACTGGATGAGATCACGCATCTGGCTGCGCAGATCTGCGACACACCCACCGCCGGCATCTGCTTCGTCGATGAGGATCGCGTCTGGTTCAAGTCCCGCATCGGCATCCCGGTGCGCGAACTCAGGCGGTCCGGCACGCCCTTTGACGAGACCATCGCGGCCCAGCGGCTCTTCTCCGTCAGCGACGCTTCCAGCAGCCCGCGCTATGCCGGAGGAGGTATCTTTCTCGGCGAGCGCCAGTTCTGCTTCTATGCCGGGGCGCCTTTGCTCACGGCCAGCGGCATCGCCATCGGCTGCCTCTTCGTCATGGCACCGGAGCCGCGTCTCCTCGATGAGGTGGAGGCGAATACACTCCGCATCCTCGCGCAGCAGGTGGTGACAAGGCTGGAGTTTGACTTCCGCGTGCGCGCCACGGAGCGCGAAGCCCGCACGCGCCAGCGGGTTGAGTCCGCCCTCATGGTCGAGCGCAACTTCGTCTCAGCCGTGCTCGACACCGTCGGCGCGCTCGTCGTCGTGCAGGACACGGCGGGCCGCATTGTCCGCTTCAACCGCATCTGCGAAACCATCTCCGGCTACGAACTTCCCGACGTTGTCGGTCGAACCCTGTGGGACACGCTCATTCCGGAGGAAGAGCGTGCGGAGGCCCTCGCCGGCTTCGATGCCCTCCGCGGCGGTGCCTTCCCGATCTCCTACGAGAACCGCTGGCTCACGCGCGATGGCACCCTGCGCCGCATTCTGTGGACCGTCACCTGCCTGCTCGACAGCGCAAACCACATCTCGTTCGTCATCGCCACCGGAATCGACGTCACGCTGCAGCGCGAGGCGGAAGCCACCCTGCGCGAGAGTGAATCGCGCTACCGGCAACTCATCGAAGGCTCGCTCGGCGCCGTCTTCACCCACACCGCCGATGGCACGCTTCTTTCGCTCAACAGCTACGGCGCGGAGAGCCTTGGCTACACCGTCGGCGAGATGGTCGGACGCCGGCTCGCCGACTTCATGCCCGCGAATCAACATGCCGCTCTGCAGGACTACTTCGCCCGGCTGCAGCGCACCCATGAGGCGCAGGGCACCTTCCAGTTCTCGCACCGCGATGACACCGTGCACGTCTTGGCCTACCGCAACCGCCTCCTCACACCCGAAAGCGGCGAGAGCTACGCCCTCTGCTTTGCCGTCGACATCACCGAGAAGGTGCGCGCCGAGGAGCGGCTCTCCGCCCTCACGCAGCAATCGAATCTCATCCTCGATTCCGTGGGCGACGGCATTCTGGGCACGGACCTGGACGGTATCGCGACCGTCTGCAATCCCGCCGCGGCCACCATGCTCGGCTACCGGCCGGAGGAGATCCACACCGCCATCCTTGGCCAGAACGTCCACGCCCTCATGCACCACACTCACGCCAACGGTGAGTCTCACCTGCCCGAGGATTCGCCCATCCTGGCCTCCGTACGCGACCTAAAGCCGGTGCGCATCTCCACCGACGTCTTCTGGCGCAAAGACGGCACCAGCTTCCCCGTCGAGTACGTCGCCAGCCCCCTGCTCAAAGAGGGCAAGCCCGACGGCACCGTTATTGCCTTTACGGACACGACGGAGCGCCGTGCGCTCGACCGCATGAAGGATGAGTTCGTCTCCACCGTCTCGCACGAGCTGCGCACGCCGCTCACCAGCATGCGCGCTTCCCTCGGCCTCATCGCCTCCGGCGCTCTCGACCGCCGGCCCGACCGGCAGAAGCAGATGCTCGGCATCGCCATCGGCAACACGGACCGGCTGGTTAACCTTGTCAATGACATTCTCGAGCTGGAACGCATCGGCTCCGGCAAGGCAGAGCTCCACTACAGCGGGGTCCACGTGGGCGACCTGCTCCGGCGCGCTGTGGATCTGCAATCCGCCACTGCCGCCAAAGCCAATCTCAGCTTCGCCTTCGACGTAAGTGACGTCTCCGTGTGGGCCGACTCCGACCGCATTCTGCAGACGCTCACCAACCTGCTCTCCAATGCCATCAAGTTCTCGCTCGAGGGCGGCTGCATTACCCTTCGTGCCTTCGATCTCGGCAACGGTCAGGCGCAGATCGAGGTCGCCGACCAGGGCCGCGGTATTCCGGAGAACAAGCTCGAGCACATCTTCGGCCGCTTCCAGCAGGTCGACGCATCCGACTCGCGCGTCATGGGTGGCACTGGCCTCGGCCTTGCCATCTGCCGATCGATCATCACCCAGCATGGCGGCACCATCTGGGCCGAAAGCACCCTCGGCAAAGGTTCCACATTCGCCCTCACCTTGCCCACCCGTCCCAGCGGGCGACTCCGCCAGTAGCCAAGGACGCGGCTAGAGCCGGGCATGTGAGGGGGCACGCTTCAGCCGCGACGTACGTGCATCGTCTTACACCACGGCTTAGCCACTGAGGGCAGCTGTCCTCTTGCGAGGGGAGGCACCCTCGTCGGGGCACCCGCATCATCCCAATCTCGCCGCTCTACTTCTCCTTCGCCAGCAAGCCAAGCAGAACGCCCATCATGTGCTGTGCCTCCGGCTTTGTAAAATCACCCGCAATGGTCGTGAAGAAACTTGCCACGGAAGAAAGCACGCCGCCCGCCTGCTCGATCTGCCGAAAGGCTGCATGCTCGGTACGCTCCGAAACGCCTCCACAGCAATCGGTGAGGATGTGCACCTGGTAGCCCTCACGGATCGCCGTCAACGCACCGTGCAGAACCGCGACCTCTGAAACGATCCCACCGACCGCCAGTGTCTTTCGCCCTGTCGCAGCGACGGCGTCGCGGATCTCGGGCTGGTCGAACGATCCCGCGTGCTGCCGTACATAGACAGGCAGGTGCTCCAGTTCGCTCACCGGTTCCGGTGCCTTCGGTCCTGTCGGCACAACAGAGGTAAACACCGGAACCTCGAGCAGCTCGGCGACCTTCCTTGCCGCCTCGGCAGCTCTCTTCAGCGTCCGTGCTGGCTGCGTGTGACTGTTATCGATGATGACGGGCTGAATATCGATGAAAAGGATGGCAACATTCGCAGGCGTGGGATTGGGCATGGGGCTCCTCGGAAAAGATTCTCGGTCTACGCCGCTTTGGATGCGCATAAGCCCGCTCCGCATCTCAACGTGTCACTTCGCATCCTTGTCCTGTCACTCCTCGTCCTTCTCCTTGAGCGACGCCACCACGGAGAAGTCCTCCAGCGTCGTCGTGTCCCCCTTCACATCGCCGGTGGCAGCCAGCTCGCGCAGCAGCCGCCGCATGATCTTGCCGGAACGCGTCTTCGGCAGCGCCTGCGTAAAGCGGATATCGTCCGGTCGCGCCAACGCACCAATCTCCGTCGCCACCCACGCCTTCAGCTCCGCCTTCAACTCGGCCGAGGTGGGGTGCCCATCCTCCAGCGACACAAAGGCGACGATGCCATCGCCCTTCATCGCGTCCGGCCTGCCCACCACCGCCGCCTCCGTCACCTTCACGTGCGCCACCAGCGCCGACTCGATCTCCATTGTCCCCAACCGGTGGCCGCTCACACTCAGCACGTCATCCACCCGGCCCATCAGCCAGAAGTAGCCATCCTCATCCCGCCGCGCCCCGTCGCCCGTGAAGTAGCTGCCGGGCACCTCGCTCCAGTAGGTCTGCGCATAGCGTTCGTCATCGTTGAAGATCGTCCGGGCCATCGCCGGCCAGGGCTTGCGAATTACCAGCAGGCCGCCGCTGCCCGCCGGCACGGGCTCGCCCCCCTTGGTCACCACCTCCGGCACCACACCGAAAAACGGCAGCGTTGCCGACCCGGGCTTCGTCGGCGTCACGCCCGGCAGTGGCGTGATCATGATCGATCCCGTCTCCGTCTGCCACCACGTATCTACAATCGGGCAGTGCTCATGACCGATCTCGCGGTAGTACCACATCCATGCCTCGGGATTGATCGGCTCGCCCACCGTGCCCAGCACCCGCAGCGACGCCAGCGAGTGCTTCCGCACATAGCCCTCGCCCCACTTCATGAACGCACGAATCGCCGTCGGTGCCGTGTAGAAGACGGTTACCTTGTGCGCATCCACGATCTTCCAGAAGCGGTCCGGCTCCGGGCAGTTGGGCGCGCCTTCATACAGCACCACGGTTGCCCCGTTCAGCAGCGGACCGTACACCACATAGCTGTGCCCCGTTACCCAGCCGATATCGGCCGTGCACCAGTACACATCATCCTCATGGAGATCGAAGATGTATTTCGTCGTCAGATATGTACCCACGGCATAGCCGCCGCTGGTGTGCAGCAGCCCCTTCGGTTTGCCCGTCGTGCCGCTGGTGTACAGGATGTAGAGCGGGTCCTCGGCGTCCATCGGCTCTGCCGGGCACGCCGCGTCCACGCTCGCCATGCGTTCATGCCACCAGTGGTCGCGGCCTTCCTTCATCGCCACGGCTCTACCGCTGCGGCGAAATACAACCACGTTCTCCACACACGGGCACCGCAGGAGCGCGTCGTCGGCAATCTGCTTCAGCAGCACATCCGCGCCACGACGGTAGCTCGTATCCTGTGTCACCAGAAGCTTGCACTGCGCATCGCCCATACGATCGGCCAGCGCCTGTGCCGCAAACCCGCCAAAGACCACCGAGTGCACCGCGCCGATGCGCGCGCAGGCCAGCACCGCGATCGCCAGCTCGGGGCACATGCCCATGTACACCGCAATGCGGTCGCCCTTGCCCACGCCGAAGCTCTTCAACACATTCGAGAAGCGCTGCACCTCCGCGTGCAGCTCCGCATACGTCAGCGTGCGCACCTCGCCCGGCTCGCTCTCCCACAACAGCGCCGTCTTATCGCGACGCGCACCCAGCGCGTGCCGGTCTACCGCGTTGTGGCACAGGTTCAGCTTGCCGTCGACAAACCAGCGCGCCCGCGGCATCTGCCAGTCCAGCACCTTCGTCCACGGCTCAAACCAATCGAGTTCGCCCGCGACCTCCGCCCAGAAGCTGTCACCGTCCTCCACGGAACGCCGGTACATCCGCTCGTACTCATCCATGCTGCGGATGTGGGCGCGCGCCGCAAACCCGGCCGGCGGCTGGAACACACGGTTCTCTCTCAGGGTGGAGTTCAGATGGACTTGGGTCTCGGATGGCACAGAGATCGTCTCGCTCTCGCGTTCAAGTGTGGATGCAACGCAGCGATTTTATAAGCACACGATGAGAGCTGGCACGGGGACCTCGCTGCGGTAGCCTCAGTCTGTGTTCGGCTTCGCGGTCTCGGTGCTCATCGGCGTGTGCCTCGGCTTCGGCTTTGGCGTCGGCTGTGCGCTCGCCGTCATGTACTCGCTCTTCCTCGGCGGCTACCGGGCCGCCCTCCGCGACGCCCTTGTGCCCGAGCCACCTAAGCGCTATCGCGAGCAGAGCGCAAAGATCAAAGGCTCCGTCGACCTCTGAGCATCCACGTCCGTCAGCTGCGCGCGCTGCCCTCCCGCAGTCCCTGCACCTCCCGCGTCAGCGCCTCCAGACGCGCCAGCAACTCCTCGTGACGAGTACGCGGCAGGCTGTCCTCCGTGCTCTCCACATAGAACGTTCCGTTCGGCTCCAGGGTGCACTCCTTCACGTCGCCCAGTCCGCGGACATTCTGCCGGTGCAGCACCTGTATCAGCTCCTGCCGGCTCAGCATCTCCTTCTCCAGCGCGGCGGCATCCGGCTTGCCATTGCGCACCAGCACCGTCGGCCTTCCCTGCAAGGCGGTGTCCAGCCGCGGTGCTCGATTCAGCACGCGGTTCAGCACATAATTCGCGCTCAGCAGTGAGAATGCACCCACCATGCCCCCGGTCACGGAGTTGTCGTCACCGATGATCGCGTTCTGCACCGTGTTCGACAACGAAAGCAGCACCACCAGATCGAATGGGTTCAGCTGTGCCAGCTCCCGCTTGCCAAACAGCCGCAAGAACGCGATCAACGCGAGATAGACCAGAACAGGCCGCACGATTTTCTCGGCAAGCGGCAGGGAGAGGTAAAACATGTCATGCAGCATGCGAGAAGCTTAGCGCCTCGGTTGGACCACGCTCGCCGCCCGGCACTATGCACCGGGTAGTCTGTGCCTTTCTCGCACGCTCAACTCACGCCGGGCCATCAGTGAGCACCAAAGGCTTACGACCGGCAGCCGCTTGATATACTCAGACGTGCCCAACCCGCACAACCCACCAAAACCAAAACACACGAGGCACGGATGTCGGCAAAATACATCTTTGTAACGGGCGGCGTCGTGTCTTCGCTCGGTAAGGGCCTCGCGGCCGCCTCCATCGGCTGCCTGCTTGAGGCCCGCGGCATCCGCGTCAATCTCATGAAGTTCGACCCGTACCTCAACGTCGACCCAGGCACCATGTCTCCGTTCCAGCATGGCGAGGTCTTCGTCACCGACGACGGTGCCGAAACCGACCTCGACATGGGCCACTACGAGCGCTTCACACACGCCCGGCTCTCCCGCGATAACAACCTCACCAGCGGCCGTATCTACGAGCAGGTCATCACAAAGGAGCGCCGCGGCGACTATCTCGGCAAGACCGTCCAGGTTATCCCCCACGTTACCAACGAGATCAAGAACGCCATGCGCAAGATCGCCGCCGAGTGCGACGTCTGCATCGTCGAGATCGGCGGCACCGTCGGCGACATCGAATCGCTTCCCTTTCTCGAGGCGATTCGCCAGATGCGCCAGGACCTCGGCCGCGATAACACCCTCTTCGTCCACGTGACACTCGTCCCCTGGATCGCCGCCGCGCAGGAGCTCAAGACCAAGCCCACGCAGCACTCCGTCAAGGAAATGCTCTCCATCGGGATTCAACCCGACATCCTCCTCTGCCGTACCGAGCGCAACCTCCCTCGCGAGATGCGCTCCAAGATCGCCGCCTTCTGCAACGTCGAAGAGCAGGCCGTCATCGCCGCCAAAGACGTCGCCAACATCTACGAGCTGCCCCTCGCCTTTGCCGGCGAACACGTCGATCAGCTCGTCCTCCGCTATCTCCGCATCGACGCGCGTGAGGCCGACCTCACCCGCTGGCAGTCGCTCGTCCACCGCGCCTACCACCCGCAGGACGAGGTACACATCGGCATCGTCGGTAAATATGTCGAGTATGAGGACAGCTACAAGTCCCTGAAAGAAGCGCTGGTTCACGGTGCGCTCGACGCCAACCTGAAGCTCAAGGTCACCTGGCTCGAAGCCGAAGGTCTCGAAACCGACAGCGCCAACCCCGGCGAGCAGAGCTATGCTCAGCAGCTCGACACCCTCGACGGCATCCTCGTCCCCGGTGGCTTCGGCAAGCGCGGCATTGAAGGCATGCTGAACGCCATCCGCTACGCCCGCGAACACCGCGTCCCGTACTTCGGCATCTGCCTTGGCATGCAGACCGCCTGCATCGAGTACGCCCGCAACGTCTGCGGCCTGCGCGACGCCAACTCCGGCGAGTTCGACCCCGCCACCCCCCACCGCATCATCTACAAGCTCCGCGAACTTACTGGTGTCGAGGAGATGGGCGGCACCATGCGTCTCGGCGCGTGGACCTGCGTCATGGAGCCGGACTCCCTCGCTGCCAGGGCCTACGGCGCCACCGAGATCAGCGAACGCCATCGCCATCGCTACGAGTTCAACCGCGAATACGAGGCCCTTCTCACCGGCGCCGGCCTCCGCCTCACCGGCACCACGCCCGACGCCACCTATGTCGAGATCGTCGAAATCCCCACACACCCCTTCTTCCTAGGCTGTCAGTTCCATCCCGAGTTCAAATCCAAACCGCTCGAACCCCACCCGCTCTTCCGGGACTTCATCCGCGCCGCGTACGCCCACCGCATCGGCCAGGGCCGTGCCCA
>CAXTSF010000056.1:0-15749 GCA_964246865.1 uncultured Terriglobus sp. | reverse complement strand
GCGTTGGGTGAGTGCACGAGAGATGCCTGCTTCTGCACGTTCGTCGCGCCCTGCCTCTTACCGGCCCGGCATACAGACGTAATCCAGATGCTACACGCCATCCAGTGGCAAACGGATCCGGCCATCCTTCCGCGCTCTGCTCTACGCGCCACCAACGCTCTGCACGATACCTTTGGCCCGCAGACCCGCCTCTGCCTTTGCAAAGTAGTCTTCAACGGGCCCCTGGGTGCGGATCCACTCGATATAGCGGCCGATGCCCTGCTCGATCGATACCTGCGGCTCATAGCCGACCGTGCGGATGCGGCTGATGTCGGAGATCAGTGAGCGGATCTCTCCAGGCCGAAACTCGCCACGCGCCAAGGGCTGGATGGCGACACCGAGCTGCTGGGCGATCACCTGTGCCAGATCGCGCACGCTGGTGGCGCGCCCGCTGCCCACATTAACCGGCAGGCCGTCCAGCGTGTCTGTGTTGGCCACGAGCAGGTTCGCCCTGGCAATATCCTCCACAAAGCAGAGATCGCGCGTCTGATCGCCGTCCTCGTACATGACCGGCGGCTGGCCCGTGAGCAGGCGCGTGCAGAAGATGGCAATCACACCGGTGTAAGGATTGAACAGCGACTGCCGTGGGCCGTAGGTGCAGGAGTATCGCAGCGCAACCGTGGGTATCCCTGTTTGCTTGCCCCACAGCAGGACCAGCCGTTCCTGATCCACCTTGGTGAGCGCATAGACGGTTTCACCACCGCCGGGTGTCTCCTCGGGCGTGGAGATGGAGGCTGTGGGCTTGCCGCACACCGGGCAATGCACGCCGAAGTCGCCGGCGCGGAGCTGCTCCACCGGCCGCAGCGCGGGCACCACATGACCGTGCTCCGGGCAGTGCGCCGCGCCCTCGCTATAGACCGCCTGGGAGCTGGCGACCACGACCTTGCGCACCGGCAGTTGGTGGTCGCGGATGATCTCGAGCATCTGCGCCGTACCGAAGCTGTTGACGAGAACATACTTGGCCATCTCCGGCATGTAGCCGCCGTAGGCCGCCTCGTGAAAGACGACGTTGATGTCCGTCAGCGCCCCAAGCATCGTTTCGTAATCCTGTACGTTGCCCTGCCGGAACTCGGCGGCGGGGTTGACCCATGCGGGTTTGCCGAACTTATGTGTCTGCGGCTCCAGATTGTCGAGGATGCGAACCGTCCAGCCTTCGCGAATGAGCAGATCGACGATGTGCGAACCAATGAGACCCGCACCGCCGGTCACCAGGGCGCGCCTTTGATGCATTGCCATATCTCCGTATCCTATCCAACGAAGTGTGGGCCGGGTTGTGAAGGAGGAGTTCCGGGCGCTAGCGCGCGGCGGCGTGCTCCTTGCTCCAGAGCAGGAAGCCGCCGAGAAACGCATTCTCATTCGCGCCCAGAAGCACGTGCTTCGGCAGATGGTGGACCAGCTTGGCATTGCCGCCGCCGAGCACGACGTACTCCGCTTCAAGCGCGGCCCGGAGGTCCTTGATCACCTGATGGAGGTGCTTCTCCCAGAGCTTGCGGCCATCGCGCTCGAATGCGTGCAAACCGAGGAACTCCTCATAGGTCTTACCCTTCTTCCAGGGCAGATGCGCGAGCTCCATGGCCTGGACGACGTCCTCAACGACCATGGCGGAGCCAAGGCCTGTGCCGAGCCCCAGAAACAGCATGCGGCCACCCTTGTAGCTGCCCAGCGCCTGCATGGCCGCGTCATTGATGAGCCGGACCGGCTTGCCGCCAAAGGCATCGCGAAAGCGGAACTTAACCCAGCCCTTTGCCAGATTGAAAGGCTCCCGCAGCGGAACGTCATGCACGGTGGGTCCGGGGTAGCCGATCGACACGTGATCGTAGGCCCAGTCCTGCGTGTGATCCTTTACCAGATCCACCATCTTCTGCGGCGTCATCCGCTTGCCCGACTTGAAGGCGAGCGCCTCGCCGTGCTGCTGCGACCGGAACTTGATATGGGTACCGCCGACATCGATCGCAAGCACGTTCATCCCTGTCTCCTCGAGTGAGATCATCGCATCCGGCGATGCGTCGTTGCCACCGCTTTCCCTGTTCCGCCTTCTGTCAGCCGTCCTTCTTCTCCTGATGGCCGCCGAACTGGAAGCGCATGGCCGAGAGCAGCTTGTTGGCATAGACGGCGTTGGCCTGCGACGTGAAGCGGGAGAAAAGCGCCGCGCTCAACACGTCTGCGGGCACACCTTCATCGATGGCGGCAATCGTGGTCCATCGGCCCTCGCCCGAGTCGGAGACGCGTCCGCCGTAGTCGCTCAGATCCGGCGACTCCGCCAGCGCAGCCGCAGTCAGGTCGAGCAGCCATGAGGCCACGACGCTGCCCCGCCGCCACACCTCGGCGATCTCCGGAACCGGCAGATCGTACTTGTAGTGATCCGGCTCCCGCATCGGCGCGGTCTCGGCGTCAAAGGTCTCTTTGGTGTTGCCCACATTGGCATGCTTCAGGATGTTCAGGCCTTCGGCATAGGCGGCCATCATGCCGTACTCAATGCCGTTGTGGACCATCTTGACAAAGTGGCCCGCGCCGGCAGGGCCGCAGTGCAGATAGCCGTCCTCGGCGGTGGTGGGCTGTGCCTTGTCGCGTCCAGGTGTCCGGTCCACAGAGCCCATGCCGGGAGCGAGTGTTTTAAAAATCGGGTCCAGATGTGTGACCGCTTCGGTATCGCCGCCGATCATCAGGCAGTAGCCGCGGTCCAGGCCGAAGACACCGCCGCTGGTCCCGCAGTCGACCCACTTCAGGCCCGCGGGCGCAAGCTCCTTTGCCCGGCGCAGGTCGTCCACGTAGTAGGAGTTGCCGCCGTCGATGATGATGTCCTCCCTCTGCAGATGCGGCGTCAGATCGTGTACCGTTCCGTCGACGGCTCCGGCCGGCACCATCAGCCATACTGCGCGGGGTGATGTCAGCTTTCCAGCCATGTCCTCCAGCGAGGCGCTGCCGACCGCACCCTCTTTGGCCAGTGCCGCGACGTTTGCGGGATTGTGATCATAGACAACGCACTCGTGCCCTCCGCGCAGCAGACGCCGGACCATGTTTGCACCCATCCTGCCTAGACCTACCATCGCGATCTGCATCCGTGTCCCTCCGAAAAGCTATGCCGTGAGTTCCCTGCCACCTGTGATGCGCCGAATGGGAAGAACGCGTCACCATCTCACATATTCGCCTCGGGGACTCGCGCACTCGCCACACCGCCAGATTTGACCGCATGGCAAGCGATGAGAGCGGGGTGTCGACCGCAAACGCGATATCCGTTGACCGGAGTGACGCACTGCGACGGTGCCACTATGTTAAGATCAGATTTCCGCGGAGAGATGGCCGAGTGGCTGAAGGCGCACGCTTGGAAAGCGTGTATACCGCAAGGTATCCAGGGTTCGAATCCCTGTCTCTCCGCCAGCCCCCTTTCGGGACCTGGATGGACAACCTCCCCAGCGAAGATCGGATTGCTGCCTCTTCCCTCCCCAGACTCTTCTATTCAAAGCTTCGGAACGCTGGAGAGACCTCGGAGACCCGGAGTTCCGTTGGGAGCCGACGTAGATCCCTTCCACACTGATTCGCCGGTTGGAGAGGCGGTCGGAGGTATCGCTCAAACTAACGGGCTGCCGCCAGGCGTGGCTCGTCCTGTTCCAGCACCTTCTCGTCCCTTGCGGACGCGTTTCTGGAGAGGCTTACCGCGTAGAGACCATAGAGAAAACCTTCGCCGCCAGATTAAGCGAGGTGTAGAGGGCCGCGTCCAGAACTGGGCTCCAGCGCCCGATCGTGTCTTGCGGGCCGGGCAGTTAGACCTTCGGCTCCCAGCCCTTCTGGTAGGTTCTTCGCGTCATGGTTTCACTCTCTTTGTCACCCTGGATCGCGTAGGTCTTGGGATCGAGCGAGAGGCCGCGCCGGGTGAAGTAGGCGATGTTTGCCATCTGAAGCATGGTGACCGCGATGTTGCCCTGCGCCACCGGCTGATTCAGTGGAGTGCCCGTCCGGATTGCCGCGATGAGGTTGGCGAAGTGCCGGTCCGTCATCGTGTCTGCCCCCACCAGGTCCGAAGCCGACGTTGCCGCCTTGCCGGAGACCTTGTACGAGTCCAGCATCTTGTTTGTCTTGTTCCAGACCTCGTATCCGTCGCGATCCACGATCACTGTTCCCTCGGTCCCATGGATGGCCGTTCCGCGATCCCGTCCGTAGGTGGTCTTTCCGCTGCAGCAGTCGCCCTTCCATGTCAGCATCTGGTCCGGATATTCGAAGGTCGCCTCCAGTGTGTCGTAGAACTGCCAGTCGTCTTTGCCGGCGTAACGTCCGCCCGCGACGCGGATGTGCTGCGGCATGCCCGCGCCCAGTGCCCACAGCGCCACGTCAACCTCGTGGGTTCCGTTGTTCAGCGTCTCGCCCGTGCCCCACCGCCGCATCCAGTGCCAGTTGTACGGATGCACGTTGTCCTTGTACTCGCTGCGCGGAGCGGGCCCCTGCCACAGATCCCAGTCCAGCGTTGCCGGCACCGCCACTACCTTGCCCACACCGATGCCCTTGCGGCGGTTCGTGTACCAGGTCTCCGCCCAGTACGCCCGGCCCACAAGCCCCTCGTGGATCTTTTGTACGATCTCCGCTGTGTGTGGCGATGACCTTTGCTGCGATCCCATCTGACAGAGCTTGCCGGACTTCTTTGCCGCCTCCACTAGCAGCTGGCCCTCATGCGGGTCGAAGGAGCACGGCTTCTCCACGTACACCGCCTTGCCCGCCTGCAGGCCAAGGATCGCCATCGGTGCATGCCAGTGGTCCGGCGTGGCGATCGTGATGGCGTCAACGTCCTTCGACGCGAGCACCTTGCGAAAATCCTTCTCCATCTGCGCGTCGGCACCCATGGCCGACTTTGTCTTGCCCCCGAACTTCTCGAGTATCGT
Source organism: uncultured Terriglobus sp. (assembly GCA_964246865.1). Classification (GTDB taxonomy): domain Bacteria; phylum Acidobacteriota; class Terriglobia; order Terriglobales; family Acidobacteriaceae; genus Terriglobus. The sequence continues at coordinate 10,839 of CAXTSF010000056.1, read as the reverse complement.
CGAGTCCACGTCGCATACGTGCGTGATGCGCACATCGGTCTTGTTCGCCTGCAACGCCGAAAGGTGGGCGTAGGCGCGGCTGTTCAAGCCAATCACCGCGAAGTTCACCCGCTCATTTGCGCCAGCAATCGCAGCGTAGCTGCGCGCCGTCCACGTGGATGCCACACCCGCCGCCGCCAGTCCGCTTACAAACTCCCGTCGAGACATCATCGAACTCTCCTTGCGCCGCAGCGCACCACCGCTCTAGGCCGTCTCTTCCGCTGTGTTGTATCCCATGCCCGCCAGCACGCCTCGCATGTAGGCAAAGCTTTCCTTCACTCCGGGCAGCGGATCGTTTTCGTTGATCTCATACTCCAGATCCACGAAGCCCGCGTACTTCGTCCGGATCAGCTGCGCAAAGATGGCCCGCACCGGCATGACACCCTCGCCTACCGCCACCTGACTCTCCTTGGCGTCCGGCTTCGCAAGATCCTTCATGTGCATCGCCAGAAGTCGCGGTCCGATCTGCCCGATTGCCTCGACGACGTCCGTGCCTGCACGCATCGTGTGCCCCACATCCATGCAGCAGCCGATGCGTGGGTCCATGCCTTGCACCGCTTTGAGTACATCCAGCGGCGAGGGCCATTCCTTGTCCTCCGGCCCGTGATTGTGGATAGCCAGCCGGATGTTGTACTCCTTCACAAATCGCTCCACTCGCGGCAGAACCGCGCGTGACGGTGCACCCACGATAAGCGAGATGCCGGCGGACTTCACGTACTCGAACTTGGCTCGAATATCAGCGTCGTCATCCTTCTGAAAGTAGATGGTGCCCGCACCTGTCAGCTGCAGGCCCGCCTGCCGGTATACCTCCGCATGCTGCTTCACCTCACCGGCCGGACCGATCGGCAGATGCACGTCCTTCAGGTTCAGGTAAGGCGTCCTCAGCTCATGGAGTGCTCTGATGACCTTACCGGGATCGAAGGTTCGAAAGGTGTAGCTCGCGATGCCCAGGCGGACCGGCGACTTTGGCAGCGGACTGGCCTGGCCGGTGGCGACGTTGACCGGCCAAAATCCCGCGGCGGCTGCTGCGGCGGCGCCGCCCACCAGAAACTGCCTGCGATTTACGTTGACATCCATGCCGGGCCATACTACGGCGCGGAGAGCGCGGACAGCAACTCCCGCGCGTGGCTACACCCGCGGTCATCGCCGCGGACCGGCTTGACCATCCCAACTCACGCGCGATAAGGTGTCCCCGCTTCCGAATACGCCACAGCTGCGTCGTGTCTGGCTATCCGGCCAACGAAAGGACCTCCATGCGCGCTTCCGTATCTTCTCTCTCGCGGATCTCCCTCGTCGCCACGGCCCTTTCGCTTGCCTCGCCTGCGATCACCGCCCAGGCCGTCAACGGAACCCTGCTCGGCACTGTTACGGACTCGACTGGTGCCGCCGTGCCCAATGCCAAGGTCAGCGTCACCGACACAGCCACCGGCACCGTGGAAGAGAGCGTCTCAAACGAGAGCGGCAACTACTCGATCCCTGGACTGCAACCCGGCAGCTATACGCTGACCGTCGTGGCCGATGGCTTCAAACGCGACACGCACGAGCACATCGACCTGCTCTCCAACACATCCACCCGCGTGGACGCGACCATGGTGAACGGCAGCGTGACAGAGAACGTCCTTGTCACCACGGCACCGCCGCTGCTTCAAACGGACCGCGCCGACATCTCGACCAAGATTGAGCGCGAGCAGGTCGAGAATCTGCCGCTCGGCACCAATCGCAATTTCCAATCGCTGCTCAACCTGGTCCCCGGAACCACACCCGCGACCTTTGAGCACTCCCAGTTCTTCAACGCCCAGGGTGCCGTGCAGACACGCGCCAACGGCATCGCCCGCATGGGCAATCTCTATCAGATCGAGGGCATCGACGACGACGAGCGCACCGGTCTGCTGCAGATCATCATCCCACCCGCGGAAGCGATTCAGTCTGTCGATATCTCCACCAACAACTTCGAGGCTGAGCTGGGCCGCGCCATCGGGGCTGTGACGAATGTGACACTCAAGTCGGGATCCAACGCCTTCCATGGGTCCGCATTTGAATTCATCCAGAACAACGCTACCAACGCTCGCTCCTACTTCAGCGGTCCTCTCGGCCATCTCTCCTATAACTACTTTGGCGGCTCCTTTGGCGGGCCTGTCCTCAAGGACAAGCTCTTCTTCTTTGGCGACTATCTACGCACCGTGGACCACGAGGCCATCGCCAGCACCTTTACGCTGCCGCCGCCCGCCTTCTACACGCCGAACGCCGCAGGCTTCATCGACCTCAGTGGACCACTCAACGGAACCACGGGACAGGTCTACGATCCTGCGACCGGAACGGCCACCGGAGCCAACCGCACGCCCTTCGCCAACAACCAGATTCCGGTGAGCCGCGTGAGCCCGGTTGCGCTGAAGCTGCTGCAGGCGCTGCCCAGGCCCAACCAGAATGGAGGCAACCTGGCCGCGCCGTCGAATAATTACGTCGTCAACCTGCCCTTCCAGAAAGCCACGGACAGCTACGACGTCAAGGTGGACTATGCCCTCAACGAGCAGAATCACCTGAGCGGCCGCTACAGTTGGCAGCGTGTGCTCACCACGCAAGCGCCCGCTTTCGGCTCTTTTCTTGGAGGCCCCGCCGGCGGTGGCTTTCAGGGAACGGGCAACCAGCACGCCTACAGCCTCGGCGTGAACTACGACCATGTCTTTTCTCCAACCCTGTTTTCGGAGCTTCGCTTCGGCGTGGCCCACCTGCGCAACAACTCCCAACCGACCGACTATGGCTCGAATGACGCCACCGCCGCCGGCATCCCTGGCGTGAATATTAGCCCGTTCACCAGCGGCCAGGCCGGCATCACGATCGGCAACTTCTCCGGTCCTACCTTTGGCTACGCCGCCTCCATGCCCTGGATCCGGGCCGAGGCAAACATCGACCTGGTGAATAACTGGACGAAGACCATCCGCAACCACTCCATCAAGTTCGGCGGCGATCTCCGCCGGGTGCGTGACGATCTCTTGCAGGGCCAGAGCTTCAGCCCGCGCGGTGCCTTTACCTATGGTGAGAACCAGACCGCGACAATCCTCAACGGCACCGGCACCAGAACCAACGTCGCAAACGACATCGCCAGCTTCCTGCTGGATGTGCCGAACCAGACTGGACGCGACCTCACCACCTTCTTCCCGGCTTACCGTCAGTGGTGGGTCTTCGGCTTCGGGAGCGACAAGTGGCAGGTGTCGCAGAAACTTACCGTCGATCTTGGCGTTCGCTGGGAGTTCTATCCGCCAGCCACACCGCGCAAGCCGGGAGGTTTCTCGAACTACGACCCAACCACCAACTCCCTCGTCATTGCGGGTGTCGGCGGCAACCCATCCAACCTCGGCATGAAGACCCGCTACAACTACTTCGCCCCGCGCACGGGTCTTTCCTTCCGTGCAGCGGAGGGCACCGTGATCCGGGCCGGCTTCGGCATCAGCTACACGCCCTATCCCGACAACACCTACGCCTACAACTACCCGGTCCGTGCCAACAACAGCTTCCAGCCCAGCTACACCTATGGTCCTGCTGTTCTCAGCGACGGAACCACCTCCACGCTCGCCAAAGGCTTTCCAGCCCCCGTCAATCCGGCCATCCCGGCCAGCGGCGTCATCGCGATCTCGTCCCTGCCCGCAGGCGTGCAGCGCAGTCAGCTCAATAGCCAGAGCTACACCATCGTGCCGGCTCAGTATTACAACCCTTACGTCGAAAGCTGGAACGTCGCGGTTCAGCAGGCGTTGCCGGCAAACTTCTCCATGCAGCTCGCTTATGTAGCCAACCACGGCGTCCACATGCCTGTCTCGCAGAACATCAATCTCCCGTCGGTTCTCGGCGGTGGTGTTGCCGGCGAGCCGCTGAACCAGAAGTTCGGCCGCACTGCCGGCACCACGCTCCAGTTTGCGGGCTTCTCTTCGAACTACCAATCGCTGCAGGCGCAACTCAACCGCCGCTTCTCGAAGGGACTCTCCCTGACAACCGCCTTTACCTGGTCGAAGGCGCTGAACTATCAGAGCGGCGATGATGGCGGCCTGCTCTTCTTTGCGCAGTTGCGACGCAACTACGGCCCGGCCGATTTCGACCGCCGCCTGAACTACGAGCAGAGCTTCACCTATGAGTTGCCTGTTGGCCGAGGACACCGTCTGCTCTCCACCGGCCCTCTGCAGTTTGCTCTGGGCGGATGGAAGGCCTCCGGCATCGTGTCCATCGTGTCCGGCACACCCTTTACGGTGGGCGCGAACGGCGGCTCGCTGAATACGCCGGGCACATCGCAGACGGCAAACCTCAACGGCGTTTACAGCGTCCGGCACAGCATTGGCAATGGCAGGCCATGGTTCAATCCCGCGGCCTTCTCGGCACCCACCGGTGTCACGGTAGGCAACACCGGCAGAAATCAGTTCTATGGCCCGGGCTATGTGCAGGACAATCTCTCGCTCTTTAAGAGCTTCCCCATCTTTCGCGAGGCCTCGCTTGAGACCCGCATCGACGCCTTCCAACTGAGCAACACGCCCCAGTTCGCGAATCCCAATACCGGCATCACGCCCAGCAGCACCGCGGCTCCGGGAGCCTTTGGATCGGGTCTCTTCGGCACAGTCACATCCACGCTGGGCAGCGGCCAGGGATCGGTGAATGGCATCGGCGGGGGACGGTCGCTCCAGGCATCGGCGCGCATCAGCTTTTGAAGCGGGCGTTGGTCCCGGAGCTAGTACAGCCGGATAACCAGATTGATGATCCGGACCGGATGTGTGTCGAAGCCGCTCACTGTGCGGGACTTGGATTCCTTTCCGCGGAATCGGGCAAACACACGATAGTCCGCGTCACCGTCCAGGCGCGCAAAGGTGTACGCGCCGTGGCTATCGGTGATGTAGGAACGAACCGACTTTGTCTCGTCGTTCTCGACCTGCACGACCGCACCCTTCAGCGGTTCGTGGCTCCCGTCGGTGACCACGCCGCGCACCGTACGCACCGTGTGCTGGGCGTGCGACAGCTCCGCACACAAGAGCGAGAGCACAAGTGCCCCAAGCAGAGTGCGCACGGTCCGGCGTGTCACGGGTCGCTCCGTCATAACCCCGTCCTTTAATTCCTTCGAGCGCACCTATACTGAGCCCATGCAGCATCGGATGCAGCCGGAGATCGATCGGCCACTGTCTTTTCAAGAGCGACCGCAAACCCTGATGATCGACGCGGACGACACCCTCTGGGAAAACAATATTTACTTCGAGCGTGCCATCGACGGCTTTGTCCGGCTGCTCCACCATCCCACGCTCTCCGGCGCAGCTGTCCGTGCCGCCTTCACCGAGATCGAGCGGACCCGGGTCGAGACCCACGGCTACGGTGCCATGAGCTTTCGCGATTCCATGCTGGCGGCATTCCCGCTTCTGCTTGGCCGCGAAGCAAGCACCGGGGCTCAGGCAGAGGTCAACACCCTCGCGCAGAGCATCCTGCATGCAGAGATCGAATTACTGGATGGAGTCGCGGATACCCTGCCCCGCCTCAGCGCGTGTCACCGGCTCATTCTTGTTACGAAGGGCAAGCCAGGAGAGCAGACCGGCAAGCTTGCACGCTCCGGTCTGGCGCAGCACTTTCACCATGTGGAGGTGCTGCACGAGAAGCACAGGGCGGCCTACCAGGAGCTGCACCACCGGCACCGTTGCGATGCCACCACCACCTGGATGATTGGCAACAGTCCGCGGAGCGACATCAATCCCGCGCTTGCCGCCGGCCTGCACGCGGTCGTCATCCCCCACCGCAGCACGTGGGTGCTGGAGTGTGAGCCGCTCGCCACGCCCCAACCGGACCGCCATCTTCTTGAGATGGGCAGCTTTCGCGAGCTTGCCGCCGTGTTTTAGAAGGGAGCCCCGGGTGCTATACTCACCTTCGGATTGAGCACCCGTCCGACGATGCACTCGCTGTGTCCGCAAGGTGCGGCGTCTTTGTGCGGATGTCTACGCGGAGGTGGCGAAATTGGCAGACGCACTAGCTTGAGGTGCTAGCGCCGCAAGGCATAGGGGTTCAAGTCCCCTCCTCCGCACCAATCCACACATTACCCGGCCGGCAGCGCAGCGGCCCATGAGGCTCCACCGCATCCCATGACAGCCCTTCTCGTTCTGCTCGTGATCCTGCACATCGTCATCTGCCTTTTTCTGATCGGCGTCGTACTTCTGCAGCAGGGCAAGAGCGCCGACCTTGCGGGTGCCTTCGGCGGACAGGGATCGCAAACGGCCTTCGGCCCGCGTGGGGCAGCGAATCTGCTGACGCGTCTTACCACGTGGTCGGCTGTGCTCTTCATGCTTACCTCGATCGGCCTGACGGTTGTTCTTTCGAAGTCCGGCAATCGCTCCGTGCTCTCCGGCGAGAAGACCACGCAGAGCGTCCCCGCAAAGAAGTAGCCACCGCTTTCCGAATCCAGCAGGCACTTCGTGTTCCGCCAAACCTTTCCTGTCGGTCCGCTGCAATGTAACTGCACCGTCCTCGCCGACGAGGGGACACTTGAGGCGACCGTCGTCGACCCTGGCGGTGACGTTGGACAGATTCTGGGCCTTCTCGCCGCGAACCGTCTCCGGCTCACACAGATCGTCGTAACCCACGCCCACATCGATCACATCGCGGGTGCACTCGAACTGCGGGAGCGCACCGGGGCACCTGTCCTCTACAACCAGCGCGACCTGCCGCTGGTCGCCATGATGGACGTGCAGGCCGGCTGGCTCGGCATGGCAACGCCGCGCGTCGCGCCTCCGGATAACAGCGCTGAGGACGGACTCCTGCTCAGCATCGGTCACCACCGGGCGGAGGTCATTCATACGCCTGGGCACACACCCGGAAGCATCTCGCTCTATTTGTCCGACGATGCGCTGCTGCTGGCGGGCGACACGCTCTTCCGTCGCTCCGTGGGCCGCACCGACCTGCCCGGCGGCGATACAGCCACCCTGCTCCGCTCCATCCGGGAGCGCCTCCTGCACCTTCCGGAGGGCACCACCGTGGTTCCAGGGCATGGTGAACACACCACCATCGGCGAAGAGGCCGAGAGAAATCCATTTCTGCAAAATGTATGACTTAGCGCCACTTCCTTAGAAGCTGCTCGAAGTATTTTCCAAGCTTGATACCTTTTTGGGTTCTCCGCTTACCAGATCGTCAATGCAGGTTGCGATCCGAGTTAACCCCTCGGCAAACTCTGTCTCTGTTCCGAGCAGGCTCAGCACCAGCCAGCCCCGTTCGCCAAAACCATAGAACGAGCCAGGATGTACCAGCACCTGCGCCCGCTCGGCCAGCGCCAGCGCCAACTCCGTATCGGGCTCGAGGGCAGGCACGCGAAGAACGACGGACCAGCCGCCCTCCACCGGCAGCGCTGTCAGGGGAGAGTTCCCTGCGAGCACACGCGAGAGCGTGGCGAGATTGGCCACCACACGTGACCGGATCTGGTCCTGCATCGCCACCGCGGTCGTGAGCCACGCTTCTAGCGCGACCTGCGCCGGTGCAGCGGCACTCAGGAAGGTGTCGGCAATCACCTCCAGCCGTTGGAGTGCCTCCTCGCGCAAGGCACGCGGCCCGCGCACGGCCGTCCACGCCAGCTTCATCTGCGGCAGCGCGAGTACCTTGCTCAGGCCGCTCATCACAAAGGTCAGGGCCTCCGGTTCATCGCCGGCGGCAAAGCTCACCGGCATCTCGCGCGGTGCGACGGGGTAGTCGAGAAAGACTTCATCGGCAATCAGGGCCAAGCCGTGCCGGGCGGCGAAGCTCGCCAGCCGCCTGCGCTCCTCCCGGCCGGCATAGTGGCCCGTTGGGTTGTTCGGGTGCACGGCGACAATGGCCCGGCACCGCGGCGTGACCAGCCGTTCCAGGGCATCCGGTTCCACCTGCCAACGGTCGTGGTAGAGCAGCGGGTACGGCACCAACTCCACATCGTGCAGCCGCGCGAGCAGGTCCAGCAGCGGATAGCTTGGCTCTGGCACCATCACCTGGTCGCCCGGATCGCAGAGCAGCTTCAGCAGAAAGCCATACGCCTCGCTCGTGCTGGCCGTCAGCAGAATCTGGTCCGGGTCCAGGTCTGCACCGTGCTGGCGGTAGTAGCGCTCCACCACCGTGCGGCGCGCCCGTTCCATGCCGAAGGCGTCTGCCTCATACCGCAGTACGGCAGGATCGCACATCGCTTCGAGCAGGGCGCGATCCTCATAGTGAAAGCCACAGCGCGTTGGATTGGTCACGGTCAGGTCAAGCAGGTGCGTGCCCGCCTGCCGCAATTGCCTCGCGGCAGCGTGGAGGCCGGACGCCTCCGCGTCGAATGCTGTTCTGCGCGCAAAGTGCATGGCTCCATGCTAAGCACACCTGCGACACGTGCGCGAGGCGAGGCGCATGGATGAAACCAGCCATGGTGCCCGGCTACAATCACCCCATGCATGACATTCACGCCGTCCTGTTTGACTATGGCCTGGTCCTGAGTGGCCCGCCAAACAGCGAAGCATGGGCCCGCCTGCAACGGCTCACCGGCCTGGACGCGCCCGCGCTGCACCGGGAGTACTGGGCTTACCGCGACGACTACGATCGCGGCATTCTGACCGCCGATGCCTACTGGAACAGCGTTGCCAAAGCTGCCGGTACGGTCTTTGACGGTGCGACCCGGACCCGGCTCAAAGAGGAAGACGTGAACCTCTGGACCGACCTGAATGAGCCCATGGTCGCCTGGGTTGCGCGCCTGCACGACGCCGGCGTGCGCACCGGCATTCTGTCCAACATCGGCGATGCGATGGCCGAGGGTATCCGCGCCAAGTTTGACTGGATCGGTCGCTTCCACCACACGCTCTGGTCGCATTCCCTGCGCATGCGCAAGCCCGAGCCCGCTATCTACCTGGCTGCGGCAAATGGCCTGAAGACGGCCCCTCAGCACATTTTATTCATTGACGATCGCATTGAGAATATCCGTGCCGCGGAGGCTGCCGGTATGACCGGCATCGTCTATGCCTCCCATCCGGGCTTCGTCGAGGAGATGCAGAGCCGCGGCTTCGACGATCTGCTCCATCCCTTCCGGCTCACCGACAGCACGGCCTGAAGGGCCCGCGTCTCCTACAACTTCCGTGTGCTTGCCGGTGAATTTCTCACGCAAACAACAGCAGGGCATGGATTAATCGGGATGCGGAGATCTCAAACCAGGGACCCGCAGCCCATCATCCATGAAGCCGCGACCAGCCCTGCCTGCACTCCTGCTCTGCCTTTGCGCCTGTTCCGCCTTGCTGGCGCAGCGCATCGCCGTAGAAGGCTTGCGCAGCTCGCACGGCTCGGGAGCTTTTCATGGTTTGCGTGCCGACAGCAACGGCAATCTGTATACGCTGTTCGACGCCGAGGACGGCATTCACCTGCTCAAGCTGAACGCGGCTGCAACCGACGTGCTCGGTTCCTCGGATATGGGGTCCGCCGGAGATACCGGCATCGCTCTTGACCTCGACAGCACCGGGAACATCTACGTAACCGGAACGGCAGGCGCGCAGAATTCCCTGAGCGGCACAGCCGGCACCAGCTTTCCCAACCGCGCGGATCGGTCCGTGAATGCCTTTGTCGCGAAGTTTACACCGAGCCTTCGCATGAGCTGGCTCACCTTCTCCGGCAGCACACGCACGGTTCCCCAGGGCATTGCGATTACGGCCGGTGGAGACGCCGTCATCACAGGCTCAATCTTTAGCGGGACGCTTTCGGTCACTTCACCGGCCCTTCAGAGCAGCCCCGCTCCCGGCAGCACAGGGAACGGCTTCGTCGAGAGTTTTTCGCCAGATGGCCAGCTGCGCTGGGCGACCTACCTGACGGGCAGCGGCGGCGACACCACGCCGGGTGCAATCGCGCCAGCAGCGGATGGCGGGGTTTACATCGCGGGTGCCACCTCTGCCACAGGCTTCCCGACCGTGAACGCCGTGGTGCCCCGGCTGCTCGCAGCGGAGGGCAGCGCGACCTCCGGCTTTCTCACGCGCATATCTGCTGCCGGTGACAGCTTTGTCTTCTCCACCTTCATACCCGGCAATGGCCTGGGCGCGCTCGTGGTCGATCCCACACAGGGCAGCGTTGCCGTTTCCGGCGACGTCGCACCGGGACTATTCCCGCTCCTCGTCGTGCCTGTGCCGTTTGCATCCGGTCTTCCCTACCAGACCGCTGCAACGCTGTCAGCGGATGGCACCGCCGTACTCGCGTCTTCCCTGCTCGGGCCTGGCCTGCAGTCGCAGCTCGCCTTCAGCAGCGATGGCCACCTGTGGGCCGCGGTCGGCCCGGCGGGGCAGCCGCTGCCGGTGCTCCTGCCGGCGATCGCGTTTCCGGAGACCGGCGACGCCGTGCTGCTTCGCCTCACAAGGGACGGCCTGGTGGATCGTGCCTTCCGGTTCGGCGGTAAGGCTGTCGATCATGCCGGCTATGCTTCGATCCCCGCGGACATCTCCGCTATCGTTGCCAACGCAGGGGGAGCTACCGTGGCCGGTGCCGTCGCGCCGACGCTCAGTGCGGATCTGCTCGCGACGCAAAGGTACGATCTTCCGCTCATCTCCTCACCAAACGCCGCGCTTCCCTCTTCGGTCCGGGATGCACTGCCGTCGAACAGCTGCGCCGGCAGCCTTTGCAGCGGGGGCGCCGCTCTGCTGGCCAGGGTTGAGGCCGATGGCAACGCTCCCGCACTCGCCATCTCCGCAGACCCGCTGCCTCGCATCGTCCTTCGCAACGCCGCCAGCCCAACCATGGAGGCGCTCCGTATCAGCTCGGCCGACTTCACCGTCCAGACAGGATGCCCGCCCTCACTTCTCGCCGGGGATGAATGTGATCTCGCGC
>CAXTSF010000055.1:8021-15798 GCA_964246865.1 uncultured Terriglobus sp. | reverse complement strand
GAACATATGCAATCTCCGATTGCAGCTTTTCGCCATTAGCGTTTGCTATTAGCCTGCTGCTGTTGGTGCTGCTGTTCGCGGCCACTTTGTGGCGGACCGCATGCCCTTGTCTTACAGATGCTTGCGCGCTGAGCCTGGCCCTTGGCTCTCAGCTGAATCAGCTGGAAGCCAAGAGCCTAAGGCTGGCAGCTCAATCGGCGGCTGCCGCAATGGGCATCGTCGGTATCTTCTTCAGGTCTTCCTGCTTGACGAGTTCGACATCAAGGCAGAGTGATTGCAGCTCGCGGATGAGGACATTGAACGATTCCGGCACGCCGGGTTCGATCGCTGCCTCGCCCTTGACGATGGCCTCGTAGATCTTCGTACGGCCGAAGACATCGTCGGACTTCGCGGTGAGCAGCTCCTGCAGGATGTAGGCGGCACCATACGCTTCAAGCGCCCACACCTCCATCTCGCCGAAGCGCTGGCCACCGAACTGCGCCTTGCCACCCAGCGGCTGCTGCGTGATCAGCGAGTACGGTCCGATCGAACGTGCATGGATCTTGTCGTCCACCAGGTGCGACAGCTTGAGCATGTAGATGTAGCCCACGGTCGCGGGCTGTTCGAAGGCTTCGCCGGTCATACCGTCGAAGAGCTCCGTTTTGCCGGAGGAGGGGAGCCCGGCCGCTGCAAGCAGTGCCTTGATCTCCGTCTCGCGCGCGCCGTCAAACACGGCTGTGCCGAACCAGATGCCACGCTTCATACCGGCAGCCACGCGAACGGTCATCTCGTCGTCCAGCTCAAGCAGCTGGTTGAGAGCGGCCGTGCCCTGGAAGCGCGCCCGGAAGATCTCGCGGATCTCATTGGCGTTCTCGGCCTGCGCGGTTAGCTCGGCAATCTTCTTGCCCAGTTCATGCGCAGCCCAGCCCAGATGCGTTTCGAGGATCTGTCCGACGTTCATACGCGAGGGCACACCCAGTGGATTGAGGACGATCTCGACGGGCGTTCCGTCGGGAAGATACGGCATGTCCTCCTCCGGCAGGATACGCGCGATGACGCCCTTGTTGCCGTGACGGCCGGCCATCTTGTCGCCAACCGAAAGCTTGCGCTTCATGGCGATATAGACCTTCACCATCTTGATGACGCCCGGCGAGAGCTCGTCACCCTTCTGCAGCTTGGAGATCTTTTCGTTGGTGATCTTGCGCAGCACATCGATCTGACGCGAGGTCATCTCCTCGATCTCGTCGATCTGCTCATTGACGCGCGGATCCTTGTCGGCGTAGCGAATACGCTTCAGGTTGCGCGTAGAGATGAGCTCGATGGTGTCGCGGTCGAGCAGGTCGCCCTTGGTGAGCAGCTTCTTGTTGGTCCGCTCATCGTGGAGGTCTACCTGAACCTCTTTGCTGCCCAGAATCGCCTCAAGCCGCTTCAGGCGCTCATCGGTAAGAATGCGGATCTCGTCGGCCAGGTTTTTCTCCAGCTTTTCGATCTGCTCCTGCTCGATGGACTTGGCGCGCTCGTCCTTCTCCTGCCCCTTGCGGGAGAAGATGCGGACATCGACGACGGTGCCCTCAATGCCCGGGGGGCACGTCAGCGAGGCGTCACGCACATCGCCGGCTTTTTCACCGAAGATGGCGCGTAGCAGCTTCTCTTCCGGCGTCAGCTGGGTCTCGCCCTTGGGCGTGACCTTGCCGACGAGGATGTCGTTGTGGCCGACCTTGGCACCGATGCGGATGATGCCCGAGTCGTCGAGGTCACGTAGAGCGTGCTCAGAGACATTCGGGATATCGCGCGTGATCTCTTCCGGTCCCAGCTTCGTGTCGCGTGCCTCGATCTCGAACTCTTCGATGTGAATCGAAGTGTAGTAGTCCTCACGGACCAGCTTCTCCGAGATCAGGATGGCGTCCTCAAAGTTGTAACCACGCCACGGCATGAACGCGACGAGAACGTTACGGCCGAGACCGAGTTCGCCCTGCTCTGTGCATGGACCATCCGCAATCACCTGCCCCTTGAGGACGCGGTCGCCCTTGCGCACGATCGGCTTCTGGTTGATGCAGGTGTTCTGATTGGAGCGTTTGAACTTCGTGAGCTGATAGATGTCCGAGCCGACCTCACGCGAGAGCTGCGTGGGATGGTGCTCGCCTTCCACACGCACGATGATGCGCTCGGAGTCAACCGAATCGATGAGGCCGTTACGGCGTGCCAGGATGACGGCACCGGAGTCGCGCGCGGTGACGCCCTCCATGCCGGTACCGACGAAAGGTGCCTCGGCTACAAGCAGGGGCACGGACTGCCGCTGCATGTTCGCGCCCATCAGCGCGCGGTTCGCATCGTCATGCTCGAGGAAGGGCACAAGCGAGGCGGCCACGGAGACGAGCTGCTTTGGCGAAACATCGATGTAGTCGACCTCGGCGCGGGGAACAAGGACGAAGTTACCCTGCCGCCGGGCATTGACGAGGTCTTCAACCAGGTTGCCATTCTCGTCGAGTTCAACGTTGGCCTGCGCGATGGTGTGGCGGTCCTCCTCCCAGGCGGAAAGATAGAAGGAGAAGGGCTCTGTCTCGAGAACACGCTTGCCGTCACGCGCAAGCTGCTGCTTGAGCGTGCGAGCCTCGCTGATCTCGATCGGATCGCCCTGCCGGAAGCCGCTCTCACCAGCGTTGGTGACCGCGACATAGTCAATCGTTTTGCCGTCCTTCACCTTGCGGTAGGGCGACTCGATGAAACCATATTCGTTGATGCGCGCGAAGCACGACAGCGACGAGATAAGGCCAATGTTCGGGCCTTCCGGCGTTTCGATCGGGCAGATACGGCCGTAATGCGTAGGGTGTACGTCGCGGACCTCGAAGCCGGCGCGCTCGCGCGACAGGCCGCCCGGCCCAAGCGCGGAGAGACGCCGCTTGTGCGTAATCTCCGACAGCGGGTGGGTCTGATCCATGAACTGCGAGAGCTGGGAGGAGCCGAAGAACTCGCGGATCGCGGCCATGACGGGCTTCGCATTGATGAGGTCGTGCGGCATGGCCGTCGACATCTCCTGGTAGACCGACATCTTCTCCTTGATGGCGCGTTCCATACGCACAAGGCCGATGCGGAACTGGTTCTCCATCAGCTCACCAACCGCGCGAACGCGGCGGTTGCCAAGGTGGTCGATATCATCCACCAGGCCGATGTTGCGGCGCAGCTTGAGGAGGTAGCGGATAGTGCCGTAGAAGTCCTCAGGCGTGAGTGTGCGCTTGTCCAGGTCGGTGGCGTCCTGCGACTCGTACAGCTTGATGTTGAACTTGAGCCGGCCCACGCGCGAGAAGTCGTACTTGCGCGGATCGAAGAACATGCCTTCGAAAAGAGCAGTGGCGGTGTCGAGGGTCGGCGGATCGCCCGGACGCAGCTTGCGGTAGATCTCGATCAGAGCCTCTTCGGGCTTGCGGACCGAGTCCCGCTTGAGGGTGTTGGTGATGATGTTGCCTACCTCGTCCTTTTCCGGAAAGAAGAGCTCAAAACCAGTGGAGCCGGTCTGCACGATCTTATGAAGCTTGTCGGCGGTTGCCTCCTGGTTTGCCTCATAGAGCAGCTCACCGGTAGTCAGGTCGACGACATCCGCGGCGAAGATGGCACCATCGAAGTCGCTGTTCTCCACCGGAATCTCCGTGACGTTACCGGCGCGGAGCTTTGCCAGCAGGGACGGCGAGATCTTACGGCCGGCGGCGACAATCTCATCGCCGTTCGGGCCGTTGACGGCGGCGACAGGCTTCACCCCGGTCAGGTTGGTGCCGGTGCCCTCGGGTGAGACGTTCCAGAACATCTTGCCGTCGCGGATAGAGACGGTGTCAACGGTGTAGAAGGTCTTCAGGATCTCCTCGTCGGTGCGCAGGCCGAGCGCCCGTAGAAAGATGGTGCCGAGGAATTTGCGCTTGCGGTCAATGCGGACGTAGAGCGTGTTCTTCTGGTCGTACTCAAACTCCACCCAGCTGCCGCGATAAGGGATGATCTTTCCCAGAAAATACGAGCGGTTGTTCGCTGTCTCGAAAAAGACGCCAGGCGACCGGTGGAGCTGCGAAACGATCACGCGCTCGGTGCCGTTCACGATAAAGGTGCCGTTCGCGGACATCAGGGGAATGTCGCCGAAAAAGACCTCCTGCTCCTTCATGTCGCGGAGTGTCTTGACGCCGGTCTCAGGGTCCTTGTCGTAGATCTTGAGGCGGATGGTGACCTTGAGGGGGGCGGCATAGGTCATGCCGCGCTCTTCGCACTCGGCCTGGTCGTACTTCAGCTGCAGGCCGACAGGGTCGCCGCACTTGGTGCAGAAGTCCGGGGTGTTCTTGTTGTACGTACCGCAGAAGTGGCAGAGCACGTCACCGGGGTGGAATGGATCGGTGATCACCATGTGCCCACAATTGACGCAGGCTGTGCGGAGGTGATTGAGACCCTTCAGGTAGCCGCACTTGCACTCCCAGTTGCCGATGGAGTAGTCAACAAACTCAAGCTCGGAGACGTTGCGGAAGTCCGTGATGGGAAAGACGGAGGTGAACACGGATTGCAGGCCGTTGTCCTCGCGCTCCTGCGGCAGTTTATCCATCTGGAGGAAGCGCTCATAAGAGCGGCGCTGTACCTCGATCAGATTCGGAATCTGGATAGCGGTTGGGATCTTGGAGAAGTCGAGACGGCTGCGGAGTGCGCGGGTTTCGGTGCTGCTTGCCATGCGGTGTTGACTCCTTTGTTCTCGCCGAGGCCTCTGGAAGAACAGGATCGGCATCACAGGATGCTGCCCGGCCTTCGAGGTTCGAAGCTCCGCCGGAGCGGCTCTTCGAGGGTATTGCGCCTAATGTGTTGCGAAGAGCAGGCCCTCGGCGGCAAGGCTCTCCGGCTGCGCGTGATGCAGGCTCAACCTGCAGTTGGACGTACACAAACGGACTACATAAACACAAGGCGTTGGCACACCTCGCGATAAGAACGGCTAGCTCAAAGACGCAAAGACGGCACGACGCCCACAGGGACAGGAGGTCCCGTGAGCGCAAGAACTGACTTTTGCACTAAATTCGTAGCTTGTAAGAATACCTGTCGCCCCATCGAAGCTTATCCCGCCCCTGGGTTGCTGCCGCTGATGTTGCCTGACTGCACCACAAGCTCCCGCCGCCCGGAACTTACAGTGGCCGGTCCTCCATGGACCGGAGAAAATCAATGGGATGAAGGAACGCCGCGCCGTTACGCAGGCAAACGCAGAGCAGTCACCTTCCAATGAGAAGAGTACCGCATCTGCGTTCGCTGCGCAAGCGCAGGGAGACTGGGCGCAGCCGCCTCCCTAAGATTTACTTGATTTCGACCGTGGCAACACCCTCAAACTTCTTGGCGACCGCAGCCGCCTCATCCTTGGAGACATTCTCCTTGATGGGCTTGGGTGCGCCGTCGACCAGATCCTTGGCCTCCTTCAGACCCAGCGAGGTGACCTCCCGGACGGCCTTGATGGTGTTGATCTTGTTCGCGCCGGCGTCCTTGAGGATGACGGTGAACTCAGTCTTCTCTTCAACAACAGGAGCAGCCGCGCCGCCGCCCGCCGCGGGTGCCGCTACCGTTGCCGCTGCCGCTGAAACGCCAAGACGCTCTTCGAGCTTCTTTACGAGTGCCGATGCCTCAAGCAAGCTGAGGCTTACGATCTGGTCTTCTAACTGCTGGATGTCTGCCATGGTTCTTCTCCGTGAGTGATCTTGCGGTGCAAATTACGTTCCGAAGCGATACCCTGCTTCGGCTGCCCATCCCGTGCCGGGGTTTCCGATGCGCCCAGACTGCGCACCCCGGAGCGGTGGGCGAAACCTGGATTCAGCCCTCGGCCGGAGCCTCGGAGGAGGCTGCCTCTGCCTGCTGCGAAGCGCCTTCCGTATCGGCCGGAGCACTTTCCGCTACATCCGCCGCGGCGGAGTCGGGTGCCGAGGCGAGATCGGGTGCCAGGGCGATGG
Organism: uncultured Terriglobus sp.; assembly: GCA_964246865.1. Taxonomy (GTDB): domain Bacteria; phylum Acidobacteriota; class Terriglobia; order Terriglobales; family Acidobacteriaceae; genus Terriglobus. The sequence goes on along the minus strand of CAXTSF010000055.1, from coordinate 9,871 downwards.
ATGCGGGTACCGGGGCAGATGACGAAGCGGCAGCCGTAAACTTCTCCTGCTCCACGGCCTGATTGACGACCACGGCCAGGTTCCGGCCGGTTGCGTTGATCACGGTCGCGAGACGCTGCGCGGGCGAGTTGATCAGGAAGAGCAGTTTGGAGAAGAGCTCCTCTTTCCCTGGCAGTGTGGCGAGCGCCTGAATCTCTTGAACATCGATGACCTTGCCATCGACGATGCCGAGCTTAAAGGTAAACTCGGCGTTGTCCTTGACCCAGCCGGACAGCGCCTTGGCCAGGGCGACAGGATCGCCGGAGGTATAGGCAACCGACGAGACACCCTTGAGGCCCTGGAGAGCACCTTCAATGCCGGTGCCCGCGGCGGAACGGGGAGCCAGCTTGTTCTTCACCACGTGGTAGTGGCCGCCAGCGTCGCGGACGGTCTTGCGAAGTGAAATGTCTTTCCCAGCCGAAAGACCGGAGAAGGTTCCAACGATCGCCGAGGTGCTTGACTGGAGATCGGCCGCAAGCGCAGCCACCTTTTGTTGCTTCTTAGCTCTGGACAATGCCATGGTACTTAGCCTCTAGCTGCTGACTTCCAGCTTCTGTATATTTCCGGCACATGATCAAAACCTGATTAGATCCGCCGGCGAGAACGTGTGCACATACCGCCCTGCAATGCGTTTCCACTGCCAGCCTATGTCTTCGCTGCCTGGTCGGCTACGATCTGGTCGATTTCGATCCCGGGTCCCATGGTGGATGAAAGATACATGCCCTTGATGTATTTGCCCTTGGCCGCAGGCGGCTTTGCCTTCACGACCGAGGTGATCACGGTCATGGCATTATCAATCAACTTCTGCGGCTCAAAGGAACTTTTGCCCACGGGTACATGCACGAGCGCCGTCTTGTCAGTTCGGAACTCCACCTTGCCAGCCTTGATCTCCCGCACGGCAGCGGCGACATCCGTGGTCACAGTGCCGGTTTTTGGATTGGGCATCAGGCCTCGTGGACCGAGCACTTTGCCGAGACGGCCAATGGACCGCATCATATCCGGCGTCGCAATCAGGGCGTCAAAGTCCGTCCAGGATTCCTTCTGGATCTTCTCCACAAGCTCTTCCCCGCCGACAATTTCGGCACCGGCGCTCTCAGCAACGCGAAGATTGTCACCCGTTGTAATTACGGCAACCTTCTTCGTCTTACCGAGCCCATGTGGAAGGACTACCGTACCACGCACCATCTGGTCCGCATGCCGGGGATCGACGCCAAGGCGCAGTGTCAAATCGACGTTCTCGTCGAACTTGGCGAACTTAATCTTCTGAACGAGGGGGACCGCATCGGTCAGCAGGTAGGGACGGGGCTCCACGGCCGCACGCGCCTTTGCAAGATTCTTGGAGATCTTTCGCGCCATATTACTTCCTTGTCTTCCACCGCACGAACCATTGGACGAAGTGAGCTGATGGATTCTTCAAGCCCAGCAGGTATGCTCGCGCCTTCCCAGTCCGAAGAACTATCTGGCGAGGCCCTGCCCTTTATCCGCAGCGCAGATTCACGCTGAACCCATCCGGTATTGCTGGTAAACAACTTCTTGCTGGATGAGCCGTTCGGCCGTGGTGTTTGACGAACTCTTGCGAGTTCCTATGCCTTCGAGAGCTGTCCTTACGGCAAGCCCACGTTGTGGCACTCCTGTAAGTATGGGGAAACATCTCCTGGAAGTCAAGAATATTGCCCGACGGCTGCTCGGGGCGCATCAAGCATGGACTGGTGCGCGGGTGTGCATGGGCTGCGTCCACGGGTGTGAGAGCGCTCGAGCCGGGGGGGGGGCGGTGGGGCGCGGGGCCGGGCGGGTGGAGGGGGCGGCCGGCG
>CAXTSF010000055.1:0-8011 GCA_964246865.1 uncultured Terriglobus sp. | reverse complement strand
GGGTGTGAGAGCGCTCGAGCCGGCGCGGCCCCTTTCGGCAGCCTCGCATACAGGATCAAGTGCAAGCACGCCGCTTCCAGGCAAACCCGCCTTCACACCTTTCGCTTATGTTTGTCCGCCAGATCGCCGATGAGACTAAAGCGGGTACAGGATGGCTTCTGCTCGCGAAGAGCCACTTGGCACTTCAAGTGCAGCGGGAAGACCTGAGGGGATTGCATGAAAGAGTTGTCCGCGAAGATGAAGCCGTCTGAGCAGAATATCGCCGCTGTGTGGCTTCCGCTCATCTTTGGCCTTGCCGTGGTCTGCGCCGAGTCCACCCGCACGATGGGTGCCTGGCATACGCAGATCTGGCTGTCGCAGGTGTTGTCCCTCTTTGGCTCCAATGACGCCTCCGGTGCCTACGAATTAAACCATGTGCTTCGCAAGACCAGTCATTTTCTCGGATACGGAGTGCTCGGAGTCCTGTTTACGCGTGTGTGGCTGCCAACGCTTCTGCAATTCATGCGTGGCAGCTGGTTAAGCCCACGCCTGCATGCCATCGGCTATGCCGTCCTGTGTACCTGTTCGGTAGCGAGCCTGGATGAGATTCACCAGAGCTTTCTACCCGGCCGGACGTCCTCGCTGCTGGATGTCGTGATCGACACCTCGGGAGCGACGCTGCTCAGCTTCATCTTTCTGGCAGTCCTGTGGATACGCCGGCAGGCCGCTGTCCGATCAGCGTAGATGCCGACGCGAACGTGAGCTGCCGGACCGTCAGGTGCGACACCGCCGTGCGAAGCGACGACACCAAAGGGAAAGCCCACCCTGAGGTGGGCCTTGCCACACCCTTACTTTCCTTACGAGCCTGACTCTTCCTCACCTGCCGACGGACCCTGCTCGGCAAGCTGCTTCTGCATCTCCTCGCGCTTCTTCGTACGGATGTCCGCACGCTTCTGCGCCTTCTCTCCCAACTCCTGTTCGGCACCCAGGAGTTCAATCATGGCCTTCTCGCCGCCGTCGCCCTTGCGGAAGCCGGTACGCACGATGCGCAGATAGCCGCCATTGCGGTCGCCGTAACGCGGTGCAACGGTGGCAAAGAGACGGGTGACCGAATCGGGCGTCATCAGGTACGCCGCCGCTTGCCGCCGCGCATGTACGTCGCCGCGCTTCCCCAGCGTGATCATCTTCTCAACGAGCGGGCGCACGGCCTTTGCCTTGGCAAGTGTCGTTTCGATACGGTCTTCGACAACGACGGAGGTAACCATGTTGCGCAGCAGCGCACGCCGATGGCTGGTATTTCTTCCGAGTTTGTTTCCTGCTTTACGGTGACGCATGGCTTTTCTCTCTCTTGGAATCTAGGGATCAGGGAACCGGAATCAGGGGTCAGACCCTGGAACAAACTCCCGTGCTACTTGCCACCGGGAGACTCCCGAGGCATTCAATCAAATCTCTGCAGCGTTCACGGTCAGCAACACAAACTTTCCAGTCCCTGATCCCCGCCCCTGCTCTTAGAAGTTCTCCGTCTCGGGGAGCACGAGATCATCCTCGTCCTCCTCCTCATCTTCCTCATCGTCGAAGTTGCCGAAGGACGCGGCAAGTGTGGCTGCCGGTAAAACCGAGGTCGGGCCCGGGACAGGATTGCCCTGGTCATCGATCTTCATTCCGAGCGAGAGACCCATCTGCGCCAGGATCTCTTTGATCTCATTGAGACTCTTACGGCCGAAGTTCTTTGTCTTCAGCATCTCGGCTTCGGTCTTCTGGATCAGTTCACCGATAGTCGCGATATTAGCGTTCTTGAGGCAGTTATAGCTGCGCACGCTCAGTTCAAGCTCTTCAACCGACCGGTTCAGATTGTCATTGCGCAACGCCGGACCATCATGACCGCTGTCCAGACCCGTCTCCATCTCTTCCTCGAAGTTGATGAAGATGGTCATGTGATCCTTCAGCAGCTTCGCCGCGAGGCCGAGTGCATCTGCGGGCAGGATCGTGCCATTGGTCCAAATCTCAAGCGTGAGCTTGTCGTAATCGGTAATCTGACCGAGACGAGCTGCCTCAACCGCATAGTTGACCTTGCGGACAGGAGAGTGGACCGAGTCCACAGGGATGAAGCCGATGCCGAGATCGCCATCGAAGTTCTTATCGGCCGAGATGTAGCCGCGGCCCCGCTTGAGACGCATCTCCATATCGAGCTTGCCGCCCTCAGAGACGGTGCAGATATAAACGCCCTTGTCGAGGATCTCGACGTCACCGTCGGCCTCAATCATGCCGCTGGTCACGACGCCCGGCTCATCCGCGCGGAGATAGAGTGCCTTTGGACCGTCCCCGTTCAGCTTGAAGGGGATCTGCTTCAGGTTGAGAATAATGTCGGTCGCGTCTTCAACGACGCCCTGGATCGACTGAAACTCGTGTAGTACACCTTCGATGCGCACCGCGGTGACAGCAGCGCCCTCGATGGAGGAGAGCAGGGTGCGGCGCAGACTGTTGCCAATGGTCGTGCCAAATCCACGCTCAAACGGCTGAGCGCTGAATTTGCCATACTTTTCGTTGAGTGTTTCGCCTTCAACGGCGAGACGCTTCGGCTTCTGAAAACCTCTCCACAACATAGAAACTCCCTCTCCTCAAGCCCACACCGGCCGCGAAGCATTCTGCGGTGGCTGAACGTCGGATCGTACAGACGTGTTGCTGCTGCGTTGCTAGATGGCGGGCAGGTGAGCTTGAACCCTCCCTGCCCGCCGGCTGCTCGACTATTTACTTCGAGTAGAGTTCGACGATGAGCTGCTCATTTACCGGCAGCTGAATGTCTTCGCGCTTCGGCAGGCCGATCACCTTGCCACTGAAGGCATCCCGATCAATCTGGAGCCAGGTGGGTGAGACCATACCTGCGGCAAAGTTCTTTGAGCTCTCAAGAAGATCCATCTTCTTGGACCCCTCGCGAATTTCAACAACGTCCCCCACCTTCACCTGGAAGGACGGGATATTGACCTTCTTGCCATTGACCTGCACATGGCCGTGGCGCACCACCTGTCGCGCCTGCCGCCGGGACATCGCGTAGCCCAGCCGGTATGCCACGTTGTCGAGGCGGCGCTCCAGCTGCTGCAGGAGCAGCTCACCGGTGACGCCGGTCTTGTTGGATGCTTTGGTGTAGTAAGAGCGGAACTGCCCCTCAAGGGTGAAGTAGATGCGCTTTGCCTTCTGCTTTTCACGCAACTGCAGACCGTAGCCGACGATCTTCTTGGCCCGGGCCTGACCATGCTGCCCCGGCGGAAAGTTGCGCTTATCGATGGCGCACTTATCGGAGAAGCATCGTGAACCCTTGAGAAAGAGCTTCACGCCATCGCGCCGGCATAGCCGGCAGACAGCACCTGTGTAACGTGCCATGTTCTAACTCCTAACTGCGGGTGACGATCGGTTTACACGCGGCGAGCGCTTCGTCCCGATCCGGGTAAAAAACTAGGTGAAAAGGATTAGAAGAAGCTCGCATAAGGCGATGCGCCTTGTCGGAGCCTTCAATCTTCTTCGCTTCTTTGCAGTGCTCCCTACACTCTGCGGCGCTTCGGTGGGCGGCAGCCATTGTGCGGAATCGGCGTAACATCACGGATTGAGCGAACATCGAGACCGGCTGCAGCGAGTGCGCGCACGGCGGACTCCCGGCCGGAGCCTGGGCCGGAGACGCGAACGTCGACAGAACGCAGACCGTGATCGCGAGCCGCGGTAGCCGCGCCGACGGCGGCCTGCTGCGCCGCGAAGGGCGTACCCTTACGCGAACCGCGAAAGCCGAGCGAGCCGGAGCTCTTCCAGGAGAGCGTGTTGCCCTGCTGGTCGGTGATGGTCACAATTGTGTTGTTGAACGATGCCTGGACGTAAACGAGACCATACGGAACGTTCTTGCGCTCGCGCTTCTTGAACTTCTTGCCTTTGCCGGCCTTGCTGGCCGTATTGCTCTGCTGTTTGGCCATTACTTCGTCGCTTTCTTCTTGCCGGCAACGGTGCCCTTACGTGGGCCTTTGCGCGTGCGAGCGTTGGTGTGGGTGCGTTGTCCGCGTACCGGCAGGCTGCGCCGGTGCCGCAGGCCACGGTAGCTCTGAATCTCGATCAGCCGCTTGATATTCAGGCCAACATCCTTGCGGAGGTCGCCCTCAATCCCGCCCTCCTGCTCGATGACCTGACGGATACGGTTGAGTTCATCTTCATCAAGCGTTTGCACCTTGCGAAACGGGTCAACATCCGCCTTGGTGAGGATGCGTACCGCGCGCGTATCGCCGATGCCATAGATATAGGTTAGGACGATGCGTGCCTGTTTATTGTTCGGCACATCGACGCCTGCAATTCTTGCCATGCTCGTCTTTCCTCATTCTTGCCGCCGGCGATGTCGCGCGGCAGCCGTTCGGCGGAGATCCTGGGGTTCATCGCAAACCTGACTTCGGTTAACTCGCCCCAGACGTTTGTGGATTCCCGCATAGTCGTGGTTGGGGTGCCATTAGCCCTGACGCTGTTTATGTTTCGCGACTTCGCAGATCACCCGCACCACACCGTGGCGATGAACAATCTTGCACTTATCGCAGATACGCTTGACGCTTGCTCTTACTTTCATGACGGCTGCCTCTATTCCAAGTTGAGGGTTCGAAGTGAACGCTGGAAGGGACCCTTCGAACGTCTGAACTTCCCACTCCCCACTCTTTTCTTCACTTATACCGGTAGACGATACGCCCACGATTCAGATCGTATGGGCTGAGTTCAATCGCAACACGATCTCCCGGAAGAATACGGATGAAGTTCTTGCGCATGCGCCCGGAGACATGGGCAAGCACCTGATGCTTGTTCTCCAACTCCACTTTGAACATCGCATTTGGCAGCGTTTCGACCACCGTTGCCATTACCTCAATCGCGTCTTCCTTCGACAAACTATCTCCTTCTGACTTCGTTCGAACTCTTAGCCTGGCCTGCCTAGCGCGTGAGCACCAGTGGACCCTCGCTTGTCACCGCTACCGTGTGCTCAAAGTGCGCCGACATGCTTCCATCGACCGTCACTGCTGTCCAACCGTCCTGCAGGACCTTCACGTCGGGCCGCCCTGCGTTAATCATAGGCTCGATCGCGAGCACCATGCCCGCGCGAAGCTTTGTTCCTTTCCCGCGCCTGCCGTAATTCGGCACCTGCGGGTCCTCGTGCATGCTCTTGCCAATGCCATGTCCAACAAAGTCGCGAACCACCCCAAACCCTTCGGCCTCACAGATTTCCTGTACGGTCGCACCAATATCCCCGAGGGTCTGCCCCACCTTGACCTGCTGAATAGCCTCCTCCAGGGAGGCCTTTGTGATATCCAGCAACTTGCGCGTGTCCGGGGGCAGATGTCCGACGGCATAGGTCTCCGCCGCATCCGAGTAAAACCCATCGAGAATGACACCACAATCCACCGAGACGATGTCACCTTCGCGAAGCACACGCTGCTTGGATGGAATGCCGTGAATCACCTCATGGTTGACGGAGGTACACAGACATGCCGGATAGCCGTTGTAACCCTTGAAGGCGGCTTTCGCCCCGAGTTCGCGGATCTTTGCCTCCGCCAGAACCTCGAGATCCATTGTTGTTGCACCTGGCTTTACGGCTCTCCCAACGACATCATGCACCTGACGGAGGACCACGCCGCTTGCACGCATCTTCGCGATCTCTCCGGGGGTCTTAAGCGCAATCGCCATGCGGCCGAACACTCCTGCCTTTCAAACTTGAACAACTCGTCCTGCCAACTTCTTCAGCCGCCTGGGCAGCGTCTCTCAGCGTTGCCGCAAGCGTCTCAGGGCAACTACGATTCCAGAGGTCACTGCGTTGACCTCCTGCTCTCCATCTACTTCCTCAAACCTGCCGAGCCTGCGATAGTGCTCGATCACGGGTGCGGTCAGCTCATCAAAGGTCTTCATGCGTTCCGCGAACACTGCTTCCGTATCGTCGGGCCGTTGCACCAGCGGCAAACCATCCACATCGCACAATCCAGGTACACGCGGAGGATTGGTGTAGATGTTATAGATCCGCTTGGACACAGAGCCGGTACGCCGTCCCGTGATCCGGCGCAACAACTCATCATACCCAACTCTAATGCTCACTGCAATAAGCGGGTAGCTCTTATCCCCATCCTGAACGGACCTCCCGGCCAGAAAGCGGTCAAGCCACTCCGCCTGCCCAAGCGTTCGCGGATAGCCGTCCAGGATGTATCCATGGTTGCAGTCCGGCCCGGAGACGCGGGCCGCAACCATACGATTTACCAGGTCGTCAGGTACCAGGATCCCCTTCGCGACCAGATCACCAAACTCCCGGCCCACTGCCGTGCCAAGCCGGATGTTGTCACGGATCAGGTCGCCCGTGGACACCTGCGGAACGGACCACGCGGCCATAAGTGCCTGCGCCTGCGTTCCTTTGCCAACGCCCGGCGCACCCAATAGAAGCACCGGACCTGGCGTAAACCTCTCGATCTCTACCCTGAAAGATCGCTTCGCATCTGGTTGTGTCACGCTGGACCCTACCAGCTGCGGCGCCCACGGACGCGCCCGCTCCGCGGTGTAAAGCCATCGTAATGGCGCATGATGAGCTGCGAATCCACCTGCTGTACCGTGTCCATTGCCACGCCGACAACGATCAGGAGAGAGGTACCGCCGAAGTAGAAGTTGACCCCAAGGCCGTTCGTCACCCAGCTTGGCAGACGGTCGAAGGCAGGTCCTACCAGCCACAGATGGTTCAGGTGGATACCTGAAATCAGAAACTGCGGAATGATGGTGATGATGATGAGATAGAGTGCGCCGGCGAGCGTGATGCGCGTGAGAATGTCGTTGATGAAGTCCGACGTGCGCCGGCCGGGCCGGATCCCTGGGATGAAGCCGCCATACTTGCGCATGTTGTCGGCAATGTCGTCCGGACGGAAGACAATCGAGATGTAAAAATAGGCGAAAAAGATGATAGCGGCAATCTGCAGGAGCTCATACCACGGCTCTCCGGGGCGGAGGCCGTCTGCAATGGATCGCAGATGCACATGGTTCTGCACAAACTGTGTATTCGCGAAAAGCAGAGGCGCGGAGAGGATCGAACTGGCAAAGATGACCGGCATCACACCACCGGAATTCACCTTGAGTGGCAGGTGCGTCGACTGACCACCCATCATGCGGCGGCCGACAATGCGCTTGGCATATTGCACCGGGATCTTTCGCTCGGACCGCTCGACAAAGACGATAAACGCGACCACAGCAATCATGGCGGCGACCAGCAGCGCGATGGCCAGCGGCGTGAATCCGCCCCAGGCACCGTCACGGGCTTTGCCGTAGAGATCCGCAATGCCATTTGGAAGGCCGGCGACGATGCCGGTAAAGATGAGCAGGCTCATGCCATTGCCAATGCCGCGCTCGGTAATCTGCTCACCCAGCCACATGATGAAAGCCGTACCGGTAGTGAGTGTCAGCACACACATGGCAATGAAGGCTTTTGACCCGATCGTGACCATGGGTGCGCCCGTGCTGCTCTTGGTCAGCGTCAGCGCGATGGCAAAGGACTGCACGATCGCGAGAAGGACCGTGACATAGCGCGTCCACTGCGTAATCTTGCGACGGCCGACCTCGCCCTCCTTTTGCAGCTTGGCGAGCGGCTCATAGATCACCGTCAACAGCTGAAAGATGATGGAGGCCGTGATGTACGGCATGATGCCGAGGGCAAAGACAGTGAGGCGGCGCAGCGAACCCCCGGTAAACAGGTCAACGAGGCCGAGGGAGGAACCGGCATTCTGAGAGAAGTACTGCGCCAGCATCTCCGGATTGATACCCGGTGTCGGGATGTGTCCGCCAAGGCGGTAGACCGCAAGCAGACCCAGGGTAAAGAGCACGCGCATGCGCAACTCGGGGATACGAAAGATATTGGCGAACTTATCCAGCATATGTCTCGGTACACCTGTCCGGAGCGCTTCCGCTGCCGGTCACTTCCCTTGCGCGTCTCGCTGTGCGGAAACGACCGGGCCACTTCTCATGAGAGCGAAGCCCGGTCGACTCACAACTATTTTAT
>CAXTSF010000054.1:3713-15857 GCA_964246865.1 uncultured Terriglobus sp. | reverse complement strand
CCCGAGGAGACGATCTGCACCAGGGGAGTTGCATGCGCGGGCCGCCACTCATTTAGAAGCTTCAGTGCTTCAGCGTCCTTGTACTGGCCAGGGAACATGTACTTCTTTGCAGTGGTGATGAAGCCCTTGAGGGAGCCGAAGTTGTAGTCGACCGCCGAGGCCTCGTGGCCGGAGTGCACCATGCAGTTGGCGCACTGCGGGTTGCCGCTCTTCGCACCGTAGTTGGCCCACTCGGTCGTATCCAGCAGATCCTGGAAGCTGTCCGCGTAGCCGTCCTGCAGAAGATAGCAGGGCTTCTGCCAGCCGAAGACGTTATACGTGGGCATGCCCCATGGGGTGCACTCGAAGTTCTGCTTGCCCATCAGGAACTCGGAGAAGAGCGGGTGCGTGTTGAAGCGCCAGGACTTCTTCCGGTTGGAAAGAATGGCGCGGAAGAGCTTGCGTGAGCGTGCCTTGCCAAGAAACTTACTCTGATCGGGTGCCTTGTCGTAGGTGTAGCCGGGAGAGAGCATCATGCTCTCCACCCCGACGTCCATCAGCTCGTCAAAATGGGCCCGAACCGAGTTGGGATCGGCACCGTCGAACAGCGTCGTGTTAGTGGTGACACGAAAGCCCCCGGCCCCGGCCGCGCGCACGCCTTCCATGGCGATGTCATAGCCACCCTCGCGACAGACGGAGAAGTCGTGATGCTCCCGCTGGCCATCCACATGAACGGAAAAGGACAGGTACTTGCTCGGCTGGAAAAGATGAAGTTTCTCTTTGAGGAGAAGCGCGTTCGTGCAGAGATAGACATACTTACGGCGCGCGACCAGGCCGGCGACGATCTCCGGCATTCTCGGGTGGAGCAAGGGCTCGCCGCCCGGGATGGAGACCATGGGTGTGCCACACTCTTCCACGGCGCGGAAGCACTCCTCGGGCGACAGCTCCGACTTCAGGATGTGCGCGGGATACTGGATCTTGCCGCATCCGGCGCAGGCCAGATTGCAGCGAAAGAGCGGTTCCAGCATGAGCACGAGCGGATAGCGCTTCCGGCCCTTCAGCTTCTGCTTGATGACGTAGCTGGCTACGGTCCACATCTGCGAGACTGGCACTGCCATGCTGCTCTCTCCTCCGGGCCGCGGCTAATCTGGGCGGCCATACCGCCTGGCCAGCATCGGCCAGGCTTGTTCCTGGTTGGTCTATGCGGCCTGTTCCGCTTGTTCTCTCTCCATGGCACGAGCGTAGGTGGTGAGAGCAAGCAGGGGAAAATAGTCGCGATACATGTGATACCCGAGATAGAAGACCCGGGGAAAGCCTGTTCCGGTGTAGACGATCTCGCGGTCACGGCCGTCGGCAAACTCCTGCCACTCTCCCGTGGGTTGCTGCCGCTCGATCAACCAGCGGACGCCCTTGGCTACGGAATCGCTGCGGGTGTCACCCGCCGCCAACAACCCAAGCACGGCCCATGCGGTCTGGGAGGCAGTGCTCTGTCCCTCGCCCGAGGCCGCGGCATCTTCGTAGCTCCTGCAGGTCTCGCCCCATCCGCCGTCGGCATTCTGCACGGCGCGGATCCACTCGGCTGCCTGCTGAATCGCCGGCTCGTGATTCCAGATACCCATAGCCTCCAGGCCGCGGAGGACGAGAAAGGTGCCGTAGATGTAATTGACGCCCCAGCGGCCAAACCAGCTGCCGTCCGGCTCCTGGCTCTTCAAGACAAACTGAACGGCCTTCTCGACTCGCGGGTCACGGCGGGTATAGCCATAGGCCGCCAGCATCTCGAGAACGCGGCCGGTAATATCCACCGTTGGCGGGTCGAGCATCGCGTTGTGGTCAGCAAAGGGGATGTACTGAAAGATCATCTTCGTGTTGTCGCGATCGAAGGAGGCCCATCCACCATTCCGGCACTGCATGGCAAAGATCCAGTCGATGGCGCGTTTGCTCACGTCGTGCTGGAGCCGCTCGCGCGGGTTCTGAACGCAGTTGAGCGCCAGCAAAACCTGTGCCGAATCATCGACATCGGGGTAATACTCATTGTTGAACTCAAAGTACCAGCCGCCGGGTTCCGTGTTGGGAACCTTGACGGACCAGTCGCCTTTGTGACGAACCTCTTTGCTGAGCAGCCAGTCGGCTGCCCGTACCAGGCTGGGATGGCTGGACGGCACTCCGGCCTCGCCGAGCGCGAACAGAGCGTATGCCGTGTCCCAGACCGGAGACATGCATGGCTGCATTCGGAAGCGCATGGGATGGCTGTCGGGAACCTCGGCCTCTTCAATGCCGAGCCGCTCAAACTCGTCCATGGCACGGATCACCTGTGGGTCGTCCTCGGAATAGCCGAGCGAGCGCAGGGCCATAATGGCATTCATCATCGCCGGATAGATCGCTCCTAGGCCGTCAGACATCTCGAAGCGCTCCAGCATCCAGCGCTCCGCCTTTTTGAGCGCGACCTTGCGCAATGGGCGAATATAGATGCGCTCGAACCAGTGCGTCATGCGATCGCACAGCAAAAAGAAATTGCGCCAGCCGATCGGCTTCTTCCGATCCCAACGCAGATGCAGATCGGCGTTCTCGCGGCCGCCAACAAAGAGTTCGCTGATGCCCTGCTCGGGCGCGATCTTCTTGAAGGGCTTCTTTGCGTAGATGATCGAGAGCGGGACGACGATGGCGCGAGACCAGGAGGAGATCTCGTAGATGTTGAAGTAGAACCAGTTCGGAAAGAGCACAATCTCCGGTGGAACCGCCGGAACGGCGTCGTAATCGTACTGGCCGAGAGCGCACAGGTAGATCTTCGTGAAGGTGTTGCATTCGACCACACCGCCGTGTTCAAGGATCCAGGTGCGCGCCCTGGCCAGGACGGCGTGATCCGGCGCCCAGCCCATTAGCTTCAGGGCAAAGTAGCACTTGACGCTGAGCGACACGTTGGACGGCCCGTTCGGGTAAATGCTCCAGCCGCCATCGGCGTTCTGATGGCGCAGGATCTCCTGAACGGCGCCTTCCATGCGGTGCGGCTGACCGGTGCCGTACAGGGTGTGGAGAAAGATGTAGTCCGCCTCGAGCATGGAGTCTGCCTCGAGTTCCCCGGACCAGTAGCCCTCTTCGTGCTGCAAACCCAGCAGAAAATCCCTGGCGCGAGAGATGCCGTCCTCCACCTGCTCCAGTGCAAGATCCAGCCGGCCGAAACGGGGCTGGGACGGTGCCGAAGGTGTCCGCACCGGTCTGTCGGAATCATTCTGCATTGCGATTGGATGATCCTCTGACTGCGTCGATTCCGCAGATTGGGTTTAGCTTTCCTGTCAGGCAGAGACGGTTTGCGCACCTGGAGCCGAGGCGATGGCCTGTACGATCTCCGGCGGAAGCCCGAAACGGACATTCTCCGGCATCACCTCCACCTCATCGACAGCGCCGAAACCGCGGCCCTGCAAATAGCTGACGACCTCCTGAACCAGGACCTCCGGGGCCGAGGCACCGGCAGTCACAGCCACATTGGATGCACCCTCAATCCACTCCGGGCGGATATCCTCGGCTTTGTCGATCAGGTATGACTTCGTACCGAGATTATGAGCAACCTCAACAAGCCGGTTAGAGTTGGAGCGGTTGCGAGAGCCGACGACAAGAACCACATCTGCGCCATGGGCAACGTTTTTGACCGCGGTCTGGCGGTTCTCTGTGGCATAGCAGATATCCTGCGCGTGTGGCCCGACGATGTTTGGGAACTTCTTCCGGAGCGCGTCAATCATGTACTTCGCTTCATCGAGAGAAAGGGTCGTCTGCGTCAGGTAGGCGACACGCTCCGGGTCCGGGACGATAAGGCTCTCTACCTCTTCCACGGTGGACACGACCTGGGTGACATCCGGTGCCTCCCCCTGCGTGCCCTCGACCTCTTCGTGATCCCGATGGCCGACGAGCACCAGCGAATAGCCCTGCTTGGCAAACTTAATCGCCTCGACGTGCACCTTTGTCACCAGCGGGCAGGTCGCATCGATGACCTTGAGGCCGCGCTGCCTGGCACGCTCCCGCACCGCCGGAGAGACACCGTGGGCGGAGTAGATGACGCGCTTGCCTTCGGGCACCTCGTCCAACTCGTTGACAAAGATTGCACCCTTCTTCGCCAGGTCATCCACGACATAGCTGTTGTGGACGATCTCTTTGCGCACGTAGATGGGCGCGCCAAAGGTGTCGAGGGCGATCTGTACGATATCGATCGCGCGCACAACCCCAGCGCAAAAGCCCCGCGGCTTGAGCAGAAGCACGCGTTTCGCGTCTGAGTCGACGCCGGGGGCCGCCATATCCGGTGTATCCAGCACGGTGTTAGTCACACCTCCAAGTATAACGCCTGTACCCGCTGGCCAGCCACGGGGAATCTCGGTAGGCGCGCGCGGCGAGATAGAAGTTGTGCCGGAGTCAGCGGCTGGCTTTGAGCATCTGTTCGGCATGCCTTAGGCTGGTTTCCGTCACGGTTGCGCCGGACAGCATACGGGCGATCTCTGAAGTGCGCTCCTCTGTGTCCATCTGTCGGACCTGCGTTCTCGTTCGGCCCTCCTTCACCGCCTTCTCGATGAGAAAGTGCTGGTCTCCGAAGGCGGCGATCTGGGGCAGATGGGTTATGCAGAGAACCTGCTGGTGGCGTGCGAGTGCCTTCAGCTTCTGCCCAACGGCCTCAGCCGCCCGGCCGCCGATACCGATGTCGATTTCGTCAAAGACCAGGGTGCGCGGAAGAGCGATACGGCGCCGGGTCTTGCCAGGGCCGCCCTCCTCGACCGAGACCTTCAGGGCGAGCATGACGCGGCTCATCTCGCCGCCACTGGCTATCTCCTCCAGCGGCTTCATCGGCTCTCCAGCGTTGGTGGCGATCAGGCACTCAACATGGTCCCAGCCGGTGCCGGTCCAGAACTGAGGCTCCTTCTGGGGTGCCACCTCGACGTGAAAGCGAACAGACATGGCGAGATCGTTGATCTGCTGCTCGGCGAGCGTCTCCAGCCGCTTGGCAGCGGCCGCGCGTACCTCGGTGCGGTCCTGCGCGACCGCGGTGTATATGCCTTCAGCCTCGCCGAGCCGCTTCCGCGCGGCCAGCACAAGCGCGTCCCGGTTCTCGATCTCCGCGAGCTTGCGCGAAACCTCCTCGCGATAGAGCAGGACATCTTCCAGAGTGCGGCCGTATTTCCGCTTCAGCCGGTCGATGAGGGCGAGGCGATCCTCGATCCCTTCCAGGCGTTCGGGTGAGGCATGGATCCCTTCAGCATAGCCACGGAGGGTGGCGCTGATGTCCTGTACCGTGGCCCGGGCGGCGGCGACCTGCGAGACCGCCTCCACGAACTGTGGATCAAAGCGGGCCAGTTCTTCCAAGTGTTTCTGTGCGGCGGTCAGGTTTGACTCCGCCGCGCGCTCGCCCTCATACAGAGCCTCGTTCGCGCTCATCGCCGCGGTATACAGCTTTTCAGCGTTGCCGAGGATGCGCTTTTCCGTCTCGAGTTCCGCATCCTCAGAGGCGGAAGTAATCGCGGCCTCCTCAATCTCATTGCGCTGAAAGCTCCAAAGGTCGACCATGCGCAGCCGCTCCTGCTCATCGGTGGTCAGCCGTTCGAGTTCCGCACGGGCATCCCGCCAGAGCTGATAGGCCGCCTGAATATGCTCCCCCGCCTCTGCGGTCCGGAGATCTTTTCTGGTGAGCAGCTGTTCACGGAGATCCATCAGCCGTTCTTTGCCCGGCGGGTACTGCGTCTGCAGGCCGGCGAAACGGTCCAGCAGGCCGCGCTGCTGCGCCTGATCGAAGCTGCCCATGGTCTCCGACTGCGCGTGCACCAGGGCAAGCTCCGGAGCCAGCTGGCGAAGCACACCCACGGTAGCCGGCTGGTTGTTAACGAAGACACGCCCCTTGCCCGCGCTGGACAGATCGCGGCGCAGCAGAATGTCATGCCCTTCGGCATCAATGCCATTGGCTTCAAGGACGGCCTCGGCACCGGCGGTACTCTCAAAGACACAGGAGACAACCGCCTTCTCCGCACCGTGCCGCACGACGTCGCTGACGGCGCGTCCGCCCAGCAGCAGGGCCAGGGCGTCCACGAGGATGGACTTTCCCGCGCCGGTCTCTCCGGTCAGCAGATTCAGGCCGGAACCGAAGTTCGCGACGGCATGGTCGATCACCGCGTAGTTTTCCGCCCGGAGTTCCAGCAGCATGGTCGCGTGCCCTTTGCCGGAGAGCATAGCACGCGCATTTACCCTGTCCGCGCGAAGCATGCACCTCCGCTGGTTCGTCTCCGCGAGGCGGGTGCCCGTGCAGTTACACTGCAGGCACCTCCTTATATGTTTTCTCTTCTCGGCGCATTGTTTCTGCAGGATGAGCTCCCCGCACCACAGGCGGCGAAAAGCTCCTCCGCCATCATCGATATGGTGCACAACAGCGGCCCGCTGGCCCTGGCGGTTCTGTTGCTGCTGCTTGTGCTTTCCGTCTTCTCCTGGGCCATCATGTTGCGCAAATGGCAGAGCTTCCGGCGCGCGAGTTCACAGAGCCAGGGCTTCCTGCGCACCTTCCGCAAGTCGTCGCGCCTGAGTGAGATTGCGGCTGTCGCGGAGCAGTTCCGGCCGTCGCCGCTGGTCGGTGTCTTCACGGAGATCGTGGAGGAGTATGGGCGGCAGACGGGTGGGCGAGGTCTGCCAAGGAGCCCGCTTGCCATCGAGCGTGCCGCTCAGATCGCCTCGAGCGAGGCGCTGACGCAGATGGAGGGCCAGCTTACCTGGCTGGCCACAATCGCCGCCATTGCGCCCTTTATCGGTCTTCTGGGGACGGTGATGGGCATTATTGATGCCTTTCATGGACTGGGTACGCAGGGTTCTGCAACACTGCGGGCCGTCGCTCCCGGCATCTCGGAGGCGCTGATCACGACCGCGGCGGGACTTGTTGTAGCTATCCCTGCGGTCGTGGGATACAACCAGCTGACCGCGCAGGTGCGCAACTTCGGCGCACGCATGGATGACTTCGGCCGCGAGCTGCTGAATGCCATCGAGAATGCAGGCGCGGCGGGTACTACGCAAGCAGCGGCAGCAACGGATGACGCGCGACGCCTCTGAATTGAAGAGTTTGGAAGCAAAGGAACGCACATGGCTTTCTCCAGCGGTGGACGCACACAAAGCTCGCTTGCCGAGATCAACATCACGCCTCTGGTCGACGTCGTCCTGGTGCTGCTCCTGATCTTCATGCTGACCGCGCCGGTGCTGCAGTCCGGCATCGATGTCGCCGTGCCACGCACGCGGACCGTGAACCAGCTGACAGACGAGCGTATGGTCGTGTCCATCGACCGCGAGCAGAAGGTATTTCTGCAGGACAAGCCGGTGAACGTCAACAGCCTCCCCTCCCTGCTGCGTGCTGGCAAGGGCGATCCCACCCGACGCGTCATTTACCTCCGTGCGGATGAGAAGGTGCCTTTCGGCGCATTTGCGTCCGTAATGGATGCCGTGAAGCAGGCCGGCATCACCAATATCAGCATCGTCACCCGGCCGTACGATCGATAGCCATGGTGCAGCTGGAACGGACAAAGCCGCGAACAACCACCGGGAGAGACCTCATCCTCTCTGTCCTGCTGCATGTCCTGGTGATCGGCGCGCTGGCAGGCCGGGCCATCCTCTTCCACAAGCCCGGCGAGCGCTGGGGCGATAACGCCGAGCAGGCCGGCGCAGTGCAGGCGACGATGGTGAACTCTCTGCCGCTGCCGCCCAGGGTGCAGCCGAAGCAGGACAGCGTGCTTGCCTCCGAGTCGCCCAGCATCGCTCCTCCGCCGGCAACTCCTAAAGCAGAACCGCCTCCGCAGCCGACGGATGTTCCCGTCGTCCGCGCGCCGGAGAAGGTGCCACCGAAGATAGCAGAGAAGCCTGCACCGGAGCCGCCCCGGCATCCCCAACCGGCGAAGCCGCAGCCGAACGTTGCATCTTCCGGCGAAACAGCAGGCCTGCGTGTTGCGATGACCTCGGTCGAGAACCGCGTCGGCACCTCGTCCACCAATGTGACCGACTCCGCTTTTGGGGAGCGGTATGCCTTCTACGTGCGGCAGATGACACAAAAGATCTCGCAGCAGTGGTACACACAGACACTGTCACCGGGGGCACAGGGGCGGCATGTGTCAATTACCTTCCGTGTTGAACGGGACGGAACGCCGGGCGAGATCCGCATCGGCACGCCCAGTGGTGACACGACGCTGGACAGCAGCGCCGTGCGAGCCCTGCAACGGATTGACACCTTCGGCCCGCTGCCCGAGGGCTACGCTGGCAGCTATATCAACGTCCGCTACTTATTCGAACCGAAACAGTAAGCCACCTTGGATTCTCTGGAGGAGACGGGGTGTGCAGCTTTGGGCACATTCGCCCGCGCGCCTCTGAGACGATATGCACAAAGACACGCCGCCGCGTCTACCATAGAGCCGATGCCGAACCGCACGCTTCTTCGCCTCTTGGTTTTTCTTGCCGCTGTCACATTTGGACCCATCCTCACCTCCTCTGCCCAGGCAGGCGTCGAGGGTATTGTGAGCAGCGGCGTAACGCAGATCCGCCTGGCAGCTGCAGATTTTCGCGCCGGCAGTCCCGACGCATCCGCGCTGAAGCACACCTTTGACACGGTTCTGTACAGCGACCTGGAGAACGCCGGCATCTTCGAGCTGGTCTCCAAGAGCATGCTGCCGCAGGCGGCACCGGGCAGTCCGCAGGAGTTGAATCTCCAGACGTGGGGTGGAGGCTCCACCAACGCCGCCTTTGTGGCCTTTGGCAGCTTTGCCGTCAATGGCGGACGCGCCATGGTCAGCGCCTATCTTTTTGACACGCATAATCCGCAGTACCCGCAGGTGCTTGGCAAGCAGTACACGGACGTCGCGAACGACGGCAGTGCGCGGCAGATTGCGCACAAGTTCGCCGACGAGATCATCCTGCGGCTGGGCGGCGGCATTCCCGGCATTGCTGAAACGAAGATCTACTACGTGCATCAGGCGGGTGGCACGAAGGAGATCTGGGCGATGGACTATGACGGTGCCAATCAGCACGCCGTCACGCACCTGGGAACGATCTCGCTCTCGCCGCGCGTGTCGCCGGACAACTCCCGGCTGGCCTTCTCAGCACTTGGCCGTACCGGCTTTCAGATCAGGGTCTACTCGCTTTTGCTGGATCGCATGGTCAGCTTTGCGGAGAGCGGCGGAACGAATCTGTCTCCGGCCTGGTCGCCCACAGGCCAGCTTGCCTACTCGTCGTCCCGCTCAGGCGATCCGGAGATTTACATCGCCGATGCGACCGGCGGCGGAGCGCGACGGATCACCTCTTCGAGAGGACCGGATGTTTCACCCACCTGGAACCCGAAGACCGGATCGCAGATCGCCTGGGTAAGCGGCAGAACAGGCTTGCCGCAGCTGTACGTCATGGATACAGACGGCGCGGGCGTCAGCCGGATGACGGATGGGGGATACGCGACATCTGTCTCATGGTCGCCGAATGGCCAGTTTCTCGCCTTCGCGTGGGACCGCAAGTACGGCCCGGGAGCGCCAGGCGGTCAGGATATCTACCTCATGGAGGTAGCCAGCAAGAAATGGGTGCAACTGACAAACGGCATTGGCCGGTGCGACTTTCCATCCTGGTCGCCGGATGGGCGCCATCTCGTCTTTGCGGTCGGTTCCGGGCCGCGCGCCGAGGTTTGGACCATGCTCGCCGATGGCACGGCAAAGCACCGGCTAGCCGGGGCGGGCAGTGACATGCCAAACTGGAGCTTCCGCTAGTTTTGCCGGGAATCGGCGACAGCATGACCGCCCCTGGCGGATACGGAGAAGAGAAATGATGACATCTGCAAGACACATGCGAACGCTGGCTGCTTCCACGATGGCTCTGGCTCTGGTTACTGGTTGCCACAAAAAAGCGAGCGCCCCGCCGCCCTATACCGGACCGGACACGACGGCGAGCACGGCCGCCCCAACCGCCACGCTTTCCGCCGATCCCACGGCCATCGACGTCGGCCAGAGTGTGGTGCTGAACTGGCGAACGACGAACGCCACCAGCGTCAGCATTGACGGCGTCGGGACCGTCAACGTCAACGGCACGCAGACCGTAACACCGTCCAACTCCACCAACTTTCACCTGGTGGCAAAGGGCGATGGCGGCACGGCGGACGCGAATGTGCGCGTGACCGTACGCGTGCCCGTGGCTCCAACGGCAGGCAACGGATCCGAGAGCAATCTCGGCGACATGGGCACAGACGAAGCCTTTCACGCGGCGGTGAAGGATCTCTTCTTCGACTACGACAGCTACGATCTTCGATCGGACGCGGCGGGAAGCGCAGCTTCGGCTGCCGCCTACCTGACCCAGCATCCCGCGATCAAGATCGTCATCGGCGGTTACTGTGACGAGCGCGGGTCGGCGGAGTACAACCTGGCTTTGGGGGAGAACCGCGCGCATGCCGCTGAGACGGCTCTGGTGAATGCGGGCATCGCGGCAAACCGGCTTCGCGTGGTCTCGTACGGCAAGGAAAAGCAGTTCTGCACGGAGCAGGACGAGAGCTGCTACCAGCAGAACCGGCGGGCGCAGTTCACGCTGGACCGGTAACGCTGATCAGGAGCGGCGCAGCCCCGGTTGCGCCGCCCAATCCACATTGAGAGGTTGACCTATGACTCGTCTCCGATCGGCTTCCCTCGCGTTGGCTCTGCTGGCGGCAGGCGCCATGCCATACCGCGCCTTCGCCGTGAGCAAGGAGATGGTCCAGCTCCAGACGCAGATACAACAGCTGCAGGACGCGGTAGCGCGGCTGCAACAGTCCAATGATGAGCGCATGGGCGTGATGCGCGACCTGGTGCAGCAGACCGCCGACTCGGTCAATAAGATGTCCGTCAGCGTCGGCAATTTGCAGCAGCAGATGCGCACACAGAATGAAGGCGAGGCAGGCAAGCTGGATCAGGTCTCTGGCCAGGTGCAGTCGCTGCACGACTCCCTGGATGAAATGAAGGCGCGGCTTGCACGGCTGGAGAAGGGCCTCGGCGACCTGCAGAGTAGTCAGCAGACGATTAGTGCGGGCGCGGCCTCGAACACATCACCTGCGACTGCCTCTCCCGCCGTGGTCCCCGGTCCTGCTCCCGTGGATCCTGGGTCCCCTGCTTCCCCGGCAAAAGCAAAACCAGGTAAGCCCTCCGCAGCCCTGCCTGCCACGGGAGCGAAAACCCCGGCCGGTGCGCCGCCTGTCGACGATCTTTACCAGACAGCGCTCGGCGACTACAACGGCGCGAAATACAGCCTGGCGGCTGCCGAATTCGCGGACGTGATCCAGTACTACCCAGACTCAAATCTTGCTGGAAACAGCTACTTCTATCTGGGCGAGATGGACTATCGCGCGGGTAAGTACGCGGATGCTTCCAAAAGCTACGATCACGTGATGGAACAGTACCCGGGCAATCCCAAAATCCCGACGGCTCAGTGGCGCAAGGGTCAGTCGCTGCTGGCGCTGAAGCAGACCGATGCCGCGGCGCGGGAGCTGCGGTCGCTCATCGCGCGTTTCCCCAACTCCCCTGAGGCGGGGCAGGCGCGAAGCAAGATGAATGGCCTCGGCATCAGGATCACTCCCCAGCGATAAAGCATACTTGCAGGAGAGCTCGGCTTCTGCAGAGCAGTCCATCCCACCTAAACACACATTTGGAGAGCACCCCACCTACGGGCTTCTTAGGATCGCATTCCGTAAAACGCTGGAAGCAACGAGTCTGCGTCCTCTGCCGTTAGGGGGAGTAGAGGCAGCCGGGGCCGTCCGCCGAAGTAGCCGCTCTGTTCACTCGCGGCTTTGATTCCGGCAACACCGAAGGCGGCGACGGCCCGCTCCGCCGTGAGGACACGTCTCTCCTTCTCCGCCATCAGGGCCGTGTCGCCATCCTTCCAGGCGGCCCACAGCTCAAAGCATGCCTGCGGCACGGCCGCGGCCAGTGCCGGTGCAAAGCCGGAGGCGCCGGCGCGAAGTACGGCGAGTGCGCCCTCGCACCCGGACCAGAGGACCTGAAAGCCTACCTCTTTGGTGCGCGTTCGCATGGCTGGCGGAGGTGGCGCCGTGGCGAGTGCGCTGCCACCGGCCAGGCTCGCCGCCGAGACAAAGCTCCCCCCCGGCGCAGCATCCGCGTTCGGCGGATGCAGCATGCGCCCGGTAGCGGCAGTAAACGTGGGCGTGACCGTTAC
>CAXTSF010000054.1:0-3703 GCA_964246865.1 uncultured Terriglobus sp. | reverse complement strand
CCGTTACGGTGCGGCGCACCGCGGCGGTTGCCGCGAGTACCCCGGAGATGCGTTCGGTCTCTCCGGACTGCTCCAGCAGTCCAAGCACGTTGGGATGGCCGCTCAGCTCAGCAATCAACGCCACCGGAAGCATGCGCCCGTGCGAGCCGGAGCACAGGATCACCGGCATGGGACTGCGATCGGCGACGGTACGGAAGTAGGTAACGAGCTCGACGGCAGGCACGCTTCCCTTCCACATCTGTTCCGGGTAAGCAGAGGGCAGCTCCAGCACGGCAGCGTCGTACTGCAGGCCGTGCGCAAATCCGATCTGGTCCAGTGTGGCCGCCACTCCCGGCAGTCCCACCGAGGCAAGCAGAACCTTCTCTGGAGCGGCAGTGGCGGCGACGGTTTCGAGTACCTGCCTGCGTTCCGATTCAGAGAGCAGGGCCGACTCGCCGGCAGGCGACAGGACGACAAAGCCGCTCACCAGGGTGAGAGACTGCTTCGCAACGTTGGTTTCCAGCTTGCGCAGGTACACCCGGCCATCAGGGTAGAAGGGTGTCGTGAGCGGGATGTGCAGGCCGTCGAGAAGCATCGGGTTCAATCCTATCGTGCGCCGCTCATCCTTTTGAGATCTGACGTTCGCGCCGCATGCAGCTCCTGCAGCGTGTACACGGAGATGTCACCTTTCTGAAGCGATGCGATCCCCTCGGCGGCGGCACGTGCAGCGGCAATGGTGGTGATGGTGGGAATGCGCGCCATCACAGCGGCACGGCGGATAGCCTTCTCGTCGAAGAAGGTATCCTGCCCGCGGGGCGTGTTGACGATCAGCTGAATGCGATCGCCCTTGATGAGATCGACAACGTTGGGACGGCCTTCCTTGACCTTGAAGACACGTTCCACCTGCAGGCCGGCCCCCATGAGCACATCTGCGGTGCCCTGGGTTGCGACAAGCTGGAAGCCGAGCTCCGCGAAGTTCTTCGCCAGCGGGACCACTGCCTCCTTGTCGTGATCGTTCACACTCAGGAAGACGGTTCCAGCCGTGGGCAGGTTCTGACCGGCGGCAGTTTGCGCCTTGGCAAAGGCCTCGCCAAAGCTCTCGGCAACGCCCATCACCTCGCCGGTCGAACGCATCTCCGGACCAAGAACCGTGTCTACGCCGGGAAACTTGGCCCAGGGAAAGACCGGCGATTTGACGAAGAAATGCGCACCCGTGCCGAGGTCTTCCCCACTGGCCACCTCTTCCGGCAGCAGCTCGCGCAGGCTGCGGCCTGTCATCAGGCGCGAGGCGATCTTCGCAAGCGGAATGCCCGTTGCCTTTGAGACGTAAGGAACGGTGCGCGACGCCCTGGGGTTGACCTCGATGACGTAGACGGTATCGCGCTGAATCGCGAACTGGATGTTCATTAGGCCAACCACGTGCAGCGCCTTCGCGAGCTGGCGCGTGTAGGTGCGTATCTGCGTCAGGACGTCTTCGGAGAGGTCGACCGAGGGCAGCACGCAGGAGGAGTCGCCGGAGTGGATACCCGCTTCTTCAATGTGCTGCATGATCCCCGCGATGACGACGTCCGTGCCGTCGGAGAGCGCATCCACGTCCACCTCCACCGCGTCCTCGAGAAAGTGGTCGATCAGGACTGGGCGCTCCTGCGAGTACTCGATGGCCGTGCTCATGTAGCGAAGGACCGCCTCATTGTCATACGCGATCACCATGGCGCGGCCGCCAAGCACATAGGAGGGCCGGACCAGCACGGGATAGCCGACGCGGTTCGCACCGGCCAGCGCCTCGTCGACGTCCGTTGCAATCGCGCCCGCCGGTTGTGGGATGCCAAGCGACTCGATCAGCCTGCCGAAGCGCTTGCGATCCTCGGCAAGATCGATGGACTCAGGGGAGGTGCCGAGGATGGGCACGCCCGCTGCTTTGAGCGGGAGCGAGAGGTTGAGAGGAGTCTGCCCGCCGAACTGCACAATCATGCCGATCTCCGCGCCGGCGGCGGCCTCATGCCTGTACACGGCAAGCACGTCCTCCAGCGTCAGCGGCTCAAAGTACAGACGGTCGCTGGTGTCGTAGTCGGTGGAGACGGTCTCCGGATTGCAGTTGATCATCACTGTCTCGTAGCCGTCCTCGCGCAGCGCAAAGGCAGCATGGCAGCAGCAGTAGTCGAACTCGATGCCCTGCCCGATGCGGTTCGGTCCCGAACCCAGGATCAGCACCTTTCTGCGCGAGGTCGGCTCCGCCTCATCCTCCTCGTCATAGCACGAGTACAGATAGGGCGTGAAGCTCTCAAACTCCGCGGCACAGGTATCCACCAGCTTAAACACGGGCCGCACCCCATGGGCTTCGCGCAGATCGCGCATCTGCCGGGGCACGTCCTCTCCACTGACCTGAAGCGCCGCTGCCAGCGTGTCATCGCTGATGCCCATGCGCTTGGCCCGGTGCAGCTGCTCTGCAGTGATGTCTGCGAGCGTGAGTTGACTAAGCGTGCGAAGCTCATCGGCGATCTGCTTTACCTGGTGCAGAAACCAGGGATCCATACCGGTCAGCCGCGCCACCTCACGCACCGTCATGCCTCGCTCAAAGGCAAAGAAAAGATAGCGCAGCCGCTCGGGATGCGGTGTCACAAGACGCTGCGTCAACCGCCGGGGCTCGATGTCGGCAAGGCTTGCCCGCTTCCCGGTTTCAAGCGACCGCACGGCCTTCATCAGGGCTTCCTTGAAGGTTCGGCCAATCGCCATCACCTCGCCCACAGACTTCATCTGCGGTCCGAGTCCCTCATCGGCACCGGGAAACTTTTCGAACTGCCATTTCGGGATCTTTACGACCACGTAGTCGATCGTGGGTTCGAAGCAGGCTGGGGTCGCCTCGGTGATGTCATTCTTCAGTTCGTCCAGGGTGTAGCCCACGGCAAGCCGCGCGGCGATCTTTGCGATGGGGAAACCAGTCGCCTTCGAGGCAAGGGCCGAGGACCGCGACACCCGAGGATTCATTTCGATGACGGTCATACGGCCGTTCGCCGGGTTCACCGCAAACTGAACGTTGCTGCCACCGGTCTCCACACCGATCTCGCGGATGACGCTGATGGCGGCATCCCGCATGCGCTGGTACTCGCGGTCGGTAAGCGTTTGTGCGGGTGCAACAGTGATCGAGTCTCCCGTGTGCACGCCCATGGGATCGAAGTTTTCGATGGAACAGATAATGACGACGTTGTCGGCGAGATCGCGCACGACCTCCAGCTCATACTCCTTCCAGCCGAGCACGCTCTCCTCGAGCAGGCACTCATGCACGGGAGAAAGGTCGAGGCCGCGCGTGAGAATCTCGGTGAGCTCCTCGCGGTTGTAAGCGATGCCGCCTCCCGAGCCGCCCAGCGTGAAGGAAGGGCGGATGACCGCCGGGAACCCAATCTTCTGCACAAAGTCCAGCCCGTCACGCAGATTATTGATCAGGGCGGAGCGGGGCATGTCGAGACCGATGCGGTTCATCGCATCCTTGAAGAGCAGACGGTCTTCTGCCTTCTTGATGGCGTCCAGCTTGGCACCGATGAGCTCCACACCGTACCGTTCCAGCACGCCTGCGTCCGCCATGTCCACAGCGAGGTTCAGCGCAGTCTGGCCGCCTACCGTCGGCAGCAGGGCAAACACGCCGGCCTGCCCGTTCTTGTGCAGAAGTTCGACCTCGACGCGCAGGATCTCCTCGATGTACCTCGCCGTGAGCGGCTCCACATAGGTG
>CAXTSF010000053.1:2361-15917 GCA_964246865.1 uncultured Terriglobus sp. | reverse complement strand
AGGCCAGCTAGTACGGGCGATCCAGACCGGCACAGGAGCGGGTGTGCCCTGGCGCCGCTCCAGGCATGTCCGGGTTCCGCTGCCGAGAACCGCACGCTTCCCCGCGTTACCCTAGGCAGAGCGATGCCGCGCAACCGACCCATCTCCGCACCACGTCGCACCCCCTTTGCATCGCGCAGCCCGATCCTGCCGCGCGATCCGCATGTCATCGCTCCCGCTGCCCGGCACGAGTACATGCCCATCGCGCTCGCCTCCGTCGTGCTCGGCTTTCTTGCCCTGCTCGTCGGCACCGCGCATGGCTGGCTTCTGCTCTACGGCGACGCCGTCGCCCACCTGGGCATTGCCCGCCGCATTCTCGACGCGCGCTACCCCGGGATCGCGCAGCTCGGCGGTGTGTGGCTGCCTCTCCCGCATCTCCTGATGCTTCCCTTCGTGCAGCGCATGGACTGGTGGCAGAACGGCCTTGCCGGTGCTTTGCCCTCGCTCGCCATGTTCATCCTGGCAAATCTCGGCATCTTCCGGCTTGCGCGCCGCCTCGTCACACCGCCGTGGGCCTTCGCCGCGACCCTTTTCTTTGCGCTCAACCCGAACCTGCTCTATCTCAGCACCACTGCCATGACGGAGCCGCTCTTTCTCGCGGAGATGCTCTGGTCCACCGTCCTCACGCTCGAAGCCGCTGAAGCTCTTAGCGTCGGCAGAATCGCAGTGGCAAACCGCCGGATGCTCACCGTTGGTCTGCTCACGCTGGCCATGGTGCTCACCCGCTATGACGGCTGGATCTTTGGCGCGGCGGCCTGGCTGCTGCTCGCGCTCAGCTGGTTTCGCAGCGCATCTGTTACGCGCCAGAAAACCACCGCAGCCTTCGTTGCGATGACGGTGATCACCATCGCCGGCCCGCTGCTCTGGTTCTGGTACAACGCCCGCTATCAGGGCGACTGGCTCGACTTCCTGCGCGGGCCCTACTCCGCCGCGGCCATCGAGAAGCGCACCTCGCCACCCAGCGCCGGCCGTTATCATGGCTGGCACAACCCGCTCTACGCCTTCATGTACTACACGCGCGCCGCACAGATCGACGCCGCCGCATGGGAGACCGGCTTCCTTCTGTTTGCCGCGGCTGTGATCGGTTCTGTGGTTCTCTGGAGACAGCGAGTCCACCGCATCGCGCTTCTGCTCTGGGTGCCGCTGCCGTTCTATCTGTACTCAATCGCGTACAGCTCCGTACCCATCTTCATCCCGCAGCTCTATCCGAAGGCCTACTACAACTCGCGCTACGGCATGGAGCTCCTGCCCGCCTTTGTCCTCTTCAGCATCGTCGCTCTCGCGGAACTTGCCGCACATCTCCGGCAAACGAAACCGAAATTGGCCGACGCGCTCCAGCCGCTCGCTCTTTTTTTCATCGTCGTCAATAGCGCCATCATGCTTTATTTCAAGCCGCTCGTTTTTCAGGAGGCAGTGGTGAACTCGCAGACGCGTATTCCCTTCGAGCGCTCTCTCGCGCAGGAGCTTAATCGCGCACCCGCCGGAGCTGTCATCATGATGAGCACCATCGACCACATCGGTGCCGTGCAGGATGCGGGCATCCCGCTTCGGCAGCTCATCAGCCCGCTCGACTCGCAGCGCTTTGACCAGGCCAAAGCTGAACCCGCGCGCTACGCCAGTATCATTATTGCGATGGATAACGATCCGGTGGCAGCTGCCGTCGCCGCGCACCCGCAAGGCCTTGCAGAGATCGAGATCCTCTGCCACACCGGCCAGGGCTGCGCCCGCATCTACCGCTCCGACCTCTACAAAGGCCATCCAACCCCGTGATCCCCTTCACCAAAGCCCACAGTTGCGGCAACGACTTCCTCATCGTCGAAGAGCGTGATGCCCAGGCTAACCACGCCGCGCTTGCCCGCCATCTCTGCGCCCGCAACACCGGCATCGGCGCCGATGGCGTCGAGTTCTTGCATCGCCGCGAGGACGGCACCCTCCATCTCCGCCTCTTCAACGCCGACGGTTCTGAGGCCGAGCTGAGCGGCAACGGCACCCGCTGCGTCGCCGCATGGCTCGCTTACAGCCAGGGCCTTCGCGACGTCACCCTGGGGACTCTCGGCGGTCTCCGCCGCTGCTCCATCCTCGAGTGCAGCAGCGAAGACGATGAGGAGCACTTCCTGATTCAAACTGAAATGGGCATACCGTTTCTCCGGGACACTTCGATCGCCATCGAATCCATCGGAAATGTCGAAGGTGTCGTTGTCGACGTCGGCAATCCACACTTCGTTCTCTTCACCGAAGACGTGGATTTCGCCGTGCACGGCCTGCCCTGGCAGGAGCTTGGCGCTCGCATCTGTACTCACCCTGCGTTTCCGCAGGGTACGAACGCCGAATTCGTGCGCGTGCTCGCACCGGACCGCATTGAGTTCCGCATCTTTGAACGGGGGGTCGGCCCAACTACGTCATCCGGCACCGGCACCTGCGCCTCCGCGGCCGCGGCGATCGCGCGGCGGGCTTGCAGCCGGGCGCTCACAGCGACCTCCATCGGCGGCGCGCAGCAGATCGAATGGCCCGTGAACGATGCACCCATGCTCCTCACCGGCCCCGCCGACATTATTTGCACCGGCCGTGCCGCCGTGCCGTCTCCAGAAGGATTGAAAGCGTGATCAAGCCCAAAGCCCTGCGTCCCGGCGCCCGCGTCGCCATCGTCTCTCCTGCCAGCGCTCCCAAAGAGGATCTGGTCCGTCTCGGCATGGCGCGCATGCAAGCCGGGCTTGGCTATCAACCGGTGCTCTTTCCCTCTGCCCTCTCCAGCGGCCCGCTCTACTACGCGGGCCCTGCGGCCACACGTCTGCAGGATCTGCACGCCGCCTTTGCCGATCCCACTATCGACGCGGTCTGCTGCACGCGTGGCGGCTGGGGTACCGCGGAGCTTCTCGACAAAATCGATTACGACCTCATTCGGGCGAATCCGAAACCGTTCATTGGGTTCAGCGATCACACCTCGCTGCACACCGTTTTCGCACAGCGCTGCGGCCTCGCTACTTTCTATGCGCCCATGGTCTCGCCCGATTTCGCACGTGGCAACACGGTCGAGGACGGCGTACACCTTTCTAGCTGGCGCGCCGCCCTGGAACACACCGCATCCTGGAAGCTCGGCTTCGGCCAGGGACTCACCATGCTTCGCCCCGGCAGCGCGCAGGGCACCCTCTTCGGCGGCTGCCTCTCGATACTTGCGGAGTCGCTGGGCACCCCATATGCCATAGAACCGCCCGAAGGTGACAGCATCCTTTTCCTTGAAGAGATCGGCACCAAGGCCTACCAGTGGGATCGCATGCTCCTCCACCTTCGATATAGCGGCCTGCTGGACCGTGTGCGCGGATTTGTCTTCGGCGATATGGCCCAGTGCGCCGCCACCGAGGCTGAGGCCGGCCGCATTCAGGACGCGATTCTTCATCGCCTCAGCGACTTCAACGGTCCCATTGCCATTGGCCTCCAGTGCGGCCACGTCAACACCCCCAATGTCACACTGCCGCTCAACACGCGGGCAGGACTCGAATGTGATTCCACCTCCGTCCTTCACCTCCTCGAATCCTCAGTTGCCTGAGCACCCTCGCCGCTAATCTAGAATCCATGCACCGCACCTCACCCATTTCGCGGCACATCCACCTCATCGGTATCTGCGGCACCGCGATGGCCTCGCTCGCCGGCATGCTCCAGGCGCAGGGTCACCGCATTACCGGCTCCGACGCTGCAGCCTATCCGCCCATGAGCGATCAGCTGCTCGGCATGGGCATTGCGCCGCTGCAGCCGTATAGTGAAGCCCATCTGATGCCGGCTCCGGACCTCGTCGTCGTTGGCAACGCCATCTCCCGCGGCAATCCGGAGCTGGAGTATGTCCTGGACCGCCGCATCCCCTTCTGCTCCATGGCGGCCCTGATCCACGAAGAGTTTCTGCTCGGCCGCGAATCGCTTGTTGTGGCCGGCACGCACGGCAAGACCACCACGACCAGCATGCTCGCATGGATCTATGAGGTCGCTTCGCGGGGCAAGCCCGCTTCGCAGGAAGTCGCTTCGCGGGGCAAGCCCGCTTCGCAGGACGTCGCCTTGCAGGGCGGTCCCGGCTTCGCGGCACGTCCGGAGCTCGCGCCTTCCTTCCTCATCGGTGGCGTTGCGGAAAACTTCGGCAGCAGCTACATGGTCCGCGACACGCGTCCCTTCCTGCTGGAGGGCGACGAGTACGACACCGCCTTCTTCGACAAAGGGCCCAAGTTCCTGCACTACTTTCCCGACGCCGCCATCCTTACCCACGTCGAGTTTGATCACGCCGACATCTACCCAGACCTTGCTGCCGTCAAGACCGCTTTCAAGCGTTTTGTAAATCTCCTCCCGCGCCGCGGCCGTATCATTGCCTTTGACGGCAGCGCCAACGTGTCCGAGTGTGTCGCCCTCGCCTTCTGCTCCGTGGAGCGCTATGGCTTCTTGCCAGACTCACACTGGCGCATGACTGATTTTCGGCCTGGCAGCACGCCACGCTGGACGCTGCTCAGGCAAGGCGAGCACTTTGCGGATCTTGAGCTTCCCATGCCCGGCGAACACAACGCGCTGAACGCGACCGCCGCCGCCGCACTCGCAGCGGGGCAGGGCATCAGCGCCGCCGCCATTGCCGAGGCGCTCCGCTCCTTTCGCTCGGTGAAGCGCCGGTTGCAGGTCTGTGCCGAGCTGCATGGCGTCACGGTCATCGACGACTTCGCGCACCATCCCACCGCTATCCGCGAAACCCTTCGCGCGCTCCGCTCTGCCTACCCGGGCCGCCGTCTCATGGCTGTTCTGGAGCCCCGCTCCAACTCGCTCCGCCGTAACGTCTTCGAGGCAGACCTGGTCAGCTCCCTCTCTGCGGCAGACCACGTCGTGCTTGCGGAGGTCTTCCGGTCGGAGGCCATTCCTGCCGCGGAGCGCCTCGAACCCGCGCGCGTCGTTGCTTCTCTGAACGCGCAGGGTACGCCAGCACAGCTGCTCCCAGACGCCGGCACGATCGCCCGCTTGCTTGCTCCTCAGCTCCGGCCCGGCGATGTGGTTGCCATCCTCTCCAACGGCGGTTTTGGCGGCATTTACACCAGCCTTCCTGCGGCGATCGAGGCGCACGCGCTCACGCCGGCTGCATCCCATTAGCGACCGTGTTCGCTGCTCTTAAACTCTTTGCCGTCTGGATCGGCCTCGGTCTGCCCGCCGCCATCCTCGGCCTTCCGTGGACGTTGCTCAGCGGCAACATTGGCTGGATGTACCGCGCCGGTCAGCGTGCCGCCCATCTCGGCATGCGTGCCGCAGGCATTACGTTCGATGTGCAAGGCTTCGAGAACATCCCACCGGACCGGCCCTGCATTTTCATGAGCAACCACGTCAGCAACCTGGACCCGCCTGCGCTGCTTCCCATGCTGCCCGGCACGCCGGCCGTCATGCTCAAGAGCTCACTCATGCGCATCCCTCTGCTCGGCCGCGCCATGGCCATGGGTCGCTTTGTTTCCGTCGACCGCAACGGATCACGCGAAGACATCACCCGCGCAAAACAGCAGTCGGAGGCCGCTTTGGCGAGTGGCCTTTCTATGCTCATCTTCGTTGAGGGCACCCGCTCCCGTACCGGTCGCCTGCAGCCATTCAAGCGAGGTCCTTTCCACCTGTCCTGGAACAGCGGGGCACCGATCGTTCCAGTCGTTCTCTACGGCACGGAAGCCATGATGCGCCTCGGCAGCCTTCGCGTAACCCCAGGCATTGCGCACATACGATTTCTGCCCGCACTCAGCCCGCGCAGCTACCCCAACCGCAATGCTCTTCTGGAAGCGGTGCGCGCATCCATGCTGCAGGCTCTCCCCGCACACATGCACCCGCTGCCTGCAGAGAAACCCGACCCCAGCAACGCCGGCCAAGCTTGAGAGTTACCGGCCCTCGCTCAACCGCTGCGCCAGCCGCTCCGGCAAATCCGACATCAAAATCCGGCCCTGCGCGAGCGCGATATCGTATGGCACACGGTGAAAGACAACCGTGCTCGCCTCCTCGTCGAGCAGGGCAAAAGCTGCTCGCCAGTCGCCATCGCGCGGCTGGCCAACCGATCCGGGATTCAAAAGATAGCGCGTTCCGCCTTCCTTCAGTCGCAGCGTCCACTGGCTTGGCCGGTCGGACGGAGTGTGCACCGGACGCACCTCTCTCCACTCGCCCT
Organism: uncultured Terriglobus sp.; assembly: GCA_964246865.1. Taxonomy (GTDB): domain Bacteria; phylum Acidobacteriota; class Terriglobia; order Terriglobales; family Acidobacteriaceae; genus Terriglobus. The sequence goes on along the minus strand of CAXTSF010000053.1, from coordinate 9,727 downwards.
GGAGCCACGAGAAGCCGCCCTGCACGTGCGTGTGGCCGAAGAAGGTGCTTCTGTGACGCAGCTGCTGCAAAGGCATCCATGCATCGCGGATGTTGGCGATATACAGATCTTCATCGGTCGGCGATCCATGCGAGATGCAGGCCGAGGCGCCATCCAGAGCCACTGGTCCGGCCGGCAGGCCTCGAAGCCAGCTCGCCGACTCAGCCGAGAGGTGCTGCTCGGTCCACGCAGCCGCCTGCCGTGCCACCGGGTTGAAGTACTTGGCCGAGGTGATGCCTGCACACACCTTATCGTGATTGCCGCGTACGCTGGCCGTTGCCACCGCACGCAGGCGTTGGACGACCTCATTCGGGCTCGCCCCATAGCCGACCACGTCACCGAGGTTCCAAACCACGTCGTGCGGTGCCGCTGCCGCCAGCACCGCTTCCAGCGCTTCCAGGTTGCCGTGAATGTCGGAAAGGATCAGAGCGCGCATAGGTCAGCACCGCAGTCCCGGCGGGTTGCGGTCTCTGCCATGCTACCGGATCATGTACATGGCTCTTGCACAGCGCCGGCTGCAGCGGAGGCGAGAGAACGGCTGCGATCGGTCCGCATGGTTGGCACCGCGGCCAGCAGGCTCCGCGTATACGGGTGCTGCGGGCTCCGGAAGATGTGTGTCGCTGCACCCGTCTCCACGATGCGGCCGCGCTGCATCACGGCGACGCGATCCGCCGTCTGCGAGGTCACGGCGAGATCGTGCGAGATGAAGAGCATGGCGAGGCCGTGCTGCTCTCGCAGGTCACGCAGCAGCCGCAGGATCTGTGCCTGCACGGTCACATCCAGTGCCGTTGTCGGCTCGTCCGCAATCAGCAGCCGCGGCCGGTTTACCACGGCCATGGCGATCAGGAGGCGTTGCCGCTGACCACCGGAGAACTGGTGCGGATAGTCGCGCAGCCGCTTTCCTGGATCCGGCAGAGCCACCTGTGCCAGCGCCTCCAGCACACGCTCCCGCACCTCCGCCCGGCTCAGTTGAGGATGATGGACACGTACGGCTTCGGCAATCTGTTCGCCGACCGGCATCACCGGGTTCAGAGCCGTCATGGGCTCCTGGAAGATCATTGCAATCTCGCACCCGCGCCTCGCCCGCATCGCTTCCGCGGAGAGCGACAGCAGATCCGTCCCATCGAAGGCAATCGTTCCAGAGACGCTCGCCACAGACGGGAGCAGGCGCAGCATGGCCAGCGAGGTTGCGGATTTGCCCGATCCAGATTCACCCACAAGTCCGAGTACTTCGCCTGCCTCGATCTGGAACGAGATGCCGTCCACGGCAGGCCCGGCAGCTGCCTGGCCAGGGAACCGGACGGTCAGGTCTTGGGCATCGAGCAGCAATGACACCTAAGCCGCCGCAAGTGCCGCGATCGTCTTACCAAGGCTCGCCTGATCCTCGACATTCAGGCCTGTCAGTTCGCGGTCGATCTGACGCAGCAGCCCTGTGAGCACGCGGCCAGGGCCAACTTCGACAAAGACGGTGGCACCCTCCTTGCGGAGCAGATCGATGCATTCGGTCCATCGCACCGCGCCGGTTACCTGACGGATGAGGCAGTCACGCGCATCGGCACGCCGCGTCACCATACGCGCGTCCACGTTGCTCCCGACCGGAAAGCGGGCATCCTCAAAGGCGATCCGCTCCAGGTCGGGAGCCAGACGCTCCGCTGCGGGTTGCATCATGCGGCAGTGGAAGGGTGCCGACACGGCAAGCGGGATCACCCGCTTTGCCCCGGCTTCTTTGCATAGCTCGGATGCGCGTGCGACTGCTTTTGCCTCGCCGGAGATCACTGTCTGTTCCGGCGCGTTCATGTTTGCAGGGACCACCATCGTGTTCAGCTCATCGGAGGCAATCTGGCACAGGTCCGAGATGCGGTCCAGCGGCAGGCCAAGCACAGCCGCCATCGCTCCCTGTCCCGCCGGGACCGCCTCCTGCATATACCGGCCGCGATCGCGTACAGTGCGTACGGCGTCCGCGAAAGGAAGGGTGCCGGCGATCACGTGCGCGGAGTATTCACCGAGCGAGTGGCCTGCGGCCATGGCGGGCGAGATGCCTTTTTCCATGAGGACGCGCGCCACGGCAACAGAAGCGGTAAGCATGGCCGGCTGGGTGAACTCCGTCTGCTTGAGCTGTTCCTCCGGGCCCTTGAAGCAGAGCTCGGACAGCGAAAACCCGAGAGCATCGTCGGCCTCTTGAAATGCGGCTTTTGCGACGGGGTAGGCGTCATGCAGTTCGTGGCCCATGCCGACGGACTGCGAGCCCTGTCCAGGGAACAAAAAGGCAACAGTGGCAGCACTCATTCAGTCGATGCTACAGCAGAGGCAGGATAGATTCAGGCTCGGGAGGACGACCGCAATGCGCGCGGCGCGTTCCTGAAGCAGGGCTGCCTAGACGCCCAGGCTGAGATCGGCGTCGCCAAAACGGTCGCCGGAGTGCGAGTAGAAGTCGTACGGAGTCAAGCGCTTGAAGCGATAGCGCGAACGGATCTCCGCTCCTGCATAAATGCCGAGCGCAAGCACACAGATGCCGGCGGAGAACCAGCTTGCCGCTCTGTTCAGGGTGATCGATGAGGCGCGTTGCGGCAGCGCGTGCTCCACCAGCTCCGGAAGCCGCGCAAGTTCGTCTTCCAACCTCTTCTCAAAGGCTTCCAGCACGGCCTGGCGCTTTTTCCCGAACAACTCCATAGGCAGAATGATAGCGCACGCATACTGCCTTCTGCCTCTCCCACAAAGGTGCAGTGCCCGGCATTTGTGCGCTTGCCTGCGCCGAGTCGAAGGAGAAATTGTTCAGGCCAGGCTCTAGTGGCACGACGCCGAAAAAGAACGGCGTAGGCGCATCCTGCGGCCGCGAACCGGGTTCAAGTACACGAGGTTTACTCCGGTGAAGTGTGCTCTTTTCCCCCTCGTTGTTGCCGTGCTGCTCTCGATCCCCGCCCGTGCACAGGTGCTCGCATCGCCCGGACCGAATGCCCTTGACTCCCTTCTGACACAGCCCGCAACGCAGACCGGATTTACCTTTGACCGGAGCATGCTGCAGGCGGCGGATGCTTACTTTGCGGGTACAGACGCCGAGACACGCCGCGTGGTCGCCGGGCTAAACAGCGTCACCGTGCACAACTACCACTTTCGCGAGGACGCAAGCTACGATCCGAATGCCTTTGCCGCTGTGTCCGACCAGTTCCGGGCCGCGGGCTGGCAGCACCTCGTGAATGCGAACGGCCGTGAATCGGCAACGATGATGGACCTGTGGTTGCGGCTCTCCGGCGCAAATATCACAGGCGTCACAGTCCTAACCCGCGGGCTCAGCAACATGACCTATGTCACCGTGGACTGCACGCTGCGACCGCTCGATCTTCTTCACCTAAGCGGGCATTTCGGAATTCCCAAGGTGGATCCAAATGCCGTCATGGTACCTGCGCCGCGCTGATTCGCAGGTCTGCCCCGAGTCCTACCGGTAATGCTCGACCTCTCGGAGTACTTCGAGCTTGCGCGAAGGTGGAAGAAAGCTTCCCTCGACGGCATTGGCAGCGATCTCGCGCATCTGCTCATTCGTGAACTCGAAGGCGCGCTGCACCGTCTCATACTCGTCGAGCAGGTCTGCGCCGAACATGGGCGGGTCGTCGGAGTTGATCGTGATCATGAGTCCGCGCTCAAAGTAGTGGCGAACGGGATGGCTCTCGAGCGAGCGGCAGCAGCCGGTGCGCAGGTTGCTGGTGACGTTGAGTTCGAGTGGGATCTGCCGCTCGGCCAACAGGTCCAGCAATTCGGGATCGTTGACGGCGGTGAGGGCGTGGCCGAGGCGTTCTGCACCGATATTGATGGCGGCCCAGATGCTGGTGGCGTCGACGCTCTCGCCGGCATGCGCGAGCAGGTGAAGGCCGGCGGCCTGCGCCTCAGCATAGAGATCGCGGAAGTCCGAGGCGGGTCCACGCGCCTCATCGCCACCGATCCCGATCGCAATAATGCTGGGGTAGCGTTGGCGGAGTTGCGCGGCCAGCTGGAAGACAGCCGCAGCCTCAGCGGCTCCGAAGTGGCGCACAGCGTCGAAGATCCAAAGCACGGTGGTGCCGAAATCGTGTTCCGCGCGCAGACGGCCACTCTCGATGGCGGCGACGACGGCCTCCACAGAGATCCGGGGCTTGAAGCGCAGGATGATGCCGATGCTGATGTACACCTCGGCGTGTCGAATGCCTTGCTCCGCGAGGCGATGCACCATCTCATACGCGATCAGCTCGTAATCTTCTGGCGATTGCAAGCGCTCGGTGACGGCCTTGAAAGCCATCAGGAAGCCCTGAAAGTCTTCGTAGACGTAGATCTGCTTCGCCGCGTCGAGGGTGAGCGGCTCGGGGTCATGGCGCGCGGATAGGGTGACGAGGGTCTCCGGCACGATGGTGCCTTCAAGATGGAGGTGGAGCTCGCATTTTGGCAGGCCGCGCAGCCACGCGCGGTCGGGCTCATTCGGTTCAGGCAAAGTGTTTCTGGAGGGCATCGTTACAGATGCTATAGGGTTGTGCCACCGGGTGCGGTGAAGTGTTTGTCGAGCACGTTGCCGGTATTGCGCACGCCAGCGGGCTCAAAGAGGAGGATCTCGGCTTCTTCGTCGGCGGCGGTGCGGTGCTCCACGCCACGTGGAACCACGATTAGTTCGCCGGGAGCGAGGTGGACGACGCGGTCGCGGAACTCGAGGCGAAATTGGCCGCGCCAGACGAGAAAGAGCTCGTCCTCGTGGTCATGATGATGCCAGGGGAAGGTGCCCTGGACCTTGACGAGCTTGAGCTCCTGGCCGTTCAGCGCGGCGATGGCCTTCGGCCGCCAGTGCTCGGTGAAGAGGGCGAATTTTTCAGTCAGATTGATGGGGTGCATTGAACCTGCGAGCGCGGCTGAAATCTTCGCTGTTTTGCTCTAAAAGAGCTGAAACTTGACATCGACGTTCAGTGTGACCACGAGTGGTTTTCCGTCGCGTATCGCGGGACGAAATCGGTACTCACTTACAGCGGCGAGAGCCTGTTCATCCAAGCCGAAGCCCGCCGGCTTGCGAAGACAGAGCCGAGTTGGTTTGCCATCTGTGCTGACATCCAGACCGATAAGCACTGTGGCGTTGTATCTCATCGCCTTAGCTGTGCTGCTATAAGCAGGGTCGGGTTGCTTCACTAAGACCGGGGGAGTGGTCCCCGGAGCTCCGGCGTCCGGCGGTCGATTTTCGCTGCATGGGTCATGAACTTGCGGCATCGTTCCGGCTGACGCTATTCCGGGCAAATGCCCTCGCACGTACGCTTGCCAATAGGACGGCAGAGTTGGCGCTAAATCCTCAAGGCTGTTGTAGAAAATCCTGTCAAGCGCAGGTCCGAAATCGCCATCCGGCGGGGATGCAATGCTCAAATCCATACTTTCAAGGTCTGCCCCGTCGCCTATCCTAAGCTGCACTCGTTTCGGCCGATCATCTGTAAATTTGATGCCGGCACGAAAGCCTTTCAGGACGAGACTATTGTTTTTCATCTGAACGGAGGTGATGTCAAATCCAGAAAGAGTGTAAGAGACAGCGGTCGATGAGCTCTGCAATCGCCCATCGGCGTCGAATCGTAGGTGATCACTGGCCCACTGGTTCTTAAGATAGAGTGGCTTTTTGACGAGTCGGTCTCGAATTTGATTGAGATCTGGAGACGTTTGCGCGAATGAGGGAAAGGGCAGCAGAGTGGTCAACAACAACACACGAAGCATGGCTCACTATCGCCTAAGTCGACTGTTACAGGCAATGGGAAAATCCAATGCTGCTAGGCAGATCACGTTCTCGGCATCCTTCGGGTTGCGCCCGCTTCACTGGGCGAACTCGCTGCGTTTCCTGCTATAGAAGAAGTACACACACAGGCCGATGACCAGCCACAGAAAGAAGCGCTCCCAGGTGCGAATCGGCAGGCCGCTCATCAGCAGCAGGCAGAAGAAGATGGACAGTGAAGGCAGAAGCGGGCCGAAGGGAACGCGGAAGCTGCGGTGCCGGTCCGGCTGCTTGTGGCGCAGCACCATCACGCCGATGGAGACGAGAACAAAGGCGAAGAGCGTGCCGATATTCGAGAGCTCGGCGAGGGTACCGACGTCGAACAGACCGGCGGGGATCGCGACTAGGATGCCCGCGACCCAGGTGGCAATGGCCGGTGTGCGGTATTGCGGATGCACGCGGGAAAAGACCTCCGGCAGGAGGCGGTCGCGCGACATGGCAAACCAGACCCGCGCCTGACCCAGTTGAAAGACCAGGATGGAGGACAGCATGCCGAGCAGGGCGCCAACCAGGACGATGAGCCGGATGTAATGCAGGCGGACCGAATGGGTCTCCAGCGAAAGGCGCTTGAGCGCATTGACCACAGGCGCGCCGTCGCCCGCCACAGAGAGCCAGGGCACCATGCCCGTCAGGACGAGAGCGACGCCGATGTAGAGAATGGTGCAGACAATAAGAGTAGCGATGATGCCGAAGGGAACATCACGCTGCGCGTGCTTGCACTCTTCGGAGGCGGTGGAAACGGAATCGAAGCCAATGTAGGTGAAGAAGATGATGGAGCCACCGGCGAGCACACCCGGCCAGCCGTTCGGAGAGAATGGGACGTAGTTGCTGGGATGGGTAAAGGCGATTCCGGCAAAGATGAAGACCAGGATTGCCGCGATCTTCACCAGCACCATGATGTTGTTTGTACGTGCCGACTCCCGGATGCCGCGGACCAGAACGACGGTGAGCAGAATGACGATGAGGAATGCAGGGATGTTGAAGCCGAAGTGCCAGCCCTGGCCGTAGATGTCCTTCCCTGCGAGGTCCTGCAGGCCGAGTGGAAGATAGGCCGGAGAAAGCCATTTGGGACTGAGATGGATGCCAAGCCAGTCCAGCAGGTCGACCAGGTGTGCGGCGAAGCCTACGGAGACGCTCATGTTCGAAAAGGCGTATTCGAGGATAAGGTCCCAACCAATGATCCAGGCCACCAGCTCGCCGAGCGTAGCGTAGGTGTAGGTATAGGCCGAGCCCGCAATCGGAATCATGGAGGAGAGTTCGGCGTAGCAGAGGCCGGTGAAGGCGCAGACGATCGCCACGAGGATCATCGAAATGGCGAGGGCCGGGCCGGCACCAGGGCGTCCGGCGACCATGCCTTGGCCGTGGAGGAAGGCAGGCAGGTGCCAGATCAGATCGATGACGGGAGACTCGTCCCACTTGGCATTCTTGATCGGGTTGCCGCCGATGGCTGTGCCAATGACGGTGAAAATCCCAGAGCCGATAACCGCGCCGATCCCAAGAGCCGTGAGTGAGACAGGGCCAAGGGTTCTCTTGAGCGCCGTCTCCGGCTGCTCGGACTCGGCGATCAGC
>CAXTSF010000053.1:694-2351 GCA_964246865.1 uncultured Terriglobus sp. | reverse complement strand
GTCAATGGATTTGGTGGCAAAGATCTGTCGGGGCAGTCCAGTGTCCTCGATGGGAGAGCTTTCATTGCGTGAACGCTTAGTCTAACGCGGTCCGGGCAAGGAAGCTGTTGGCCTACCCAGGCGCTGCCACAATCAGAGGCGCGACTCGTCGCGTCTTCCAGCGTGCCGCGAACCTGCAACGCCCCGGCATATACTCGCAACCCTATGGGAAAAAGGTTTGGTGTCATGATTGGTGGTGTGCTCAGCTGGAGCTTGGCGGCAGGAGCGCAGGGGAACGGATGGCAGATAGGGCCATGGGCGCGGGCGAGTACGGAACCGGTGCTGCGGCCGAAACCTGCCTCTATCTTTGCGGATCCTATGAGCGGGAAGCCGGTGCACTGGGAGGCGCTGCATACCTTCAATCCGGCGGCAGTGGTGCGCGATGGCAAGGTGGTGGTGCTGTATCGGGCCGAGGACGACCAGGGCACGATGAAGGTGGGCGGGCACACGTCGCGGCTGGGCCTGGCCGAAAGCACGGACGGCATCAATTTCCAGAGATTGCCCGAGCCGGTGCTCTATCCGGCGAAGGACGCGCAGGCGGAACGCGAGTGGACAGGTGGCGTCGAGGACCCGCGTGTGGTGGAGGCGGCGGACGGCACCTATGTGCTGACGTACACGCAGTGGTCTCCGGAGCATCAGCACTACACCATCGGGATTGCAACCTCACGTGATTTGCGCACTTGGGTAAAGCATGGGCCTGCGTTTGCCGGGGCAGCGGGAGGAAAGTACGACCGGCTGATGTACAAGTCGGGCGCGATCGTAACCCGCATTGTTGACGATGGACGCGGTAGTGAGCGGCTGGTCGCGGCGAAGATTCGTGGAAGCTACTGGATGTACTGGGGCGAGATTGAGGTGCGGCTCGCTACTTCGACCGATCTCGTGCATTGGACACCGGTCGAGGATGCAAGAGGGAAGCCGGCGGTTCTGCTGCGAGCGCGGCCGGGCAGGGCCGACAGCGGCTTTCCGGAGGTAGGGCCACCGCCGGTGCTGGGGCCGCGCGGGATTACGGTTCTCTACAACGCCAAGAACGCCGAAGGCACCAGCGGCGATGCTGGGCTTGCTGCAGGGACGTACTCCGTGGGGGAGGCGCTCTTCAACGCAGATGACCCGGCGAAGCTGGTGGAGCGAACGGAGACGCCTGTCTTTCGGCCGGAGCTGCCGTTTGAGCGGAGCGGCCAGTACGTGGCCGGAACAACATTCGCAGAGGGCCTGATTCGCTTCCACGCGCGATGGTGGATGTACTACGGATGTGCCGACAGCTTTGTGGGCGTGGCTACGGCTCCGTAGTCAGTTATCTTCGGAGCGTTTCCACTCGGCCCAGCGGGCCTTCTGGCGCTCGACCACGACGCGCTTGGACTCGTCGGAGAGCATCACGGAGCTTTCCATGGCGGGCGTGTGCGCGGCGTTGTCACCGTAGGGAAGGCTGCCGAGCGTACGGAGACTCTCAATCGCATGGTCGTACAGGCGGATACAGGCCTGTTTGCGCCGGTTCAGTTCCTCGATCATGTCGTCCGTGGTCACGTTGTGCTTTTCCTTTGCGGTGAAGGGCCAAGAAAACCCGCTCTCCTTTGCGAGAGCGGGTTTGTCTTTCGCTTTCGCTACTGTAGATCATCATATA
>CAXTSF010000053.1:0-684 GCA_964246865.1 uncultured Terriglobus sp. | reverse complement strand
GTGCCAGCGATTTGTCTACAACTGTCGTTCTCTTTGAGGAGAGTGACTGCGGCAGCGCGGAGCGTAGAACTGCTGCTCAGGAGACGGCCTAGCGTTTTCCTGCCGTCTTTGCAGCTTTCTTAATCTTTTTCTTGTTGGCGCCGCGAGGTTCCGTGCGGGCTGCCTTGGCAGGAGCTTCCTTGCGAGCCTTGCGTTTGGCGGCTTTGCGCTCGTCGTGTTCCAGGGCTTGGGTGTTGGCCATGATCTCTTTCTCTTGCTGCTTGGAATGGGTGCAGTGTGGGGAGCGGTGTGTCTAGAGCCGCTCGAGCTGGGCAAACTTCTCCACCAGCTTCTTCACGCCGTGTTGTGCAAATTGTACTGTAATCTTTGCGTCTGGCCCGTCGCCCTCGCGTAGAAAGACGGTGCCCTCGCCGTATTTCGGATGGCGCACGCGGGTTCCACGCTTGAGCGCGACCTCGCCGGTGGGCTCAGGAATGTCGAGAGGCGGCCGGGAAAACCGGCTGCCGCCGCCGCGGGCCGTGCCCGCGCTGCCGCGTGCACCGAAGAAGCTGGCGATGTTGTCAAGGGAGTCGGCAGGCTTCGTCCCGCCCGCGCTCTTTTTGGATTGCGAGCTGAACTGCAGACCGTAATTGGAGCGCGGTGTCGCGGGCGCTGCGGATCCGGTCTGGTCTTCATCCTCATAGC
>CAXTSF010000052.1:11033-15932 GCA_964246865.1 uncultured Terriglobus sp. | reverse complement strand
GGTGGTAACGGCCCGGAATGCCGCATCGCTCGAGGAGTTTGTGCGGGAGATCGAGGCCCTGGGGCGGAGGTGTCTGCCGTTGCCACTGGATGTGCGGGAGTACGCGAGTATTCAGGCCACGGCGGAGGCGGCAGAGGCGGCGGTTGGCCAGGTACACATCCTGGTAAACAACGCGGGCTGCAATGTGCGCAAGCCGGCGCTGGAAGTGCGCTGGGAGGACTGGAACCTGGTGCTGGACACGAATCTGCGTGGCACGTTTTTTGTGGCGCAGGCGGTGGCGCGCGGGATGGTGCGGCGCGGCTATGGGCGGGTGATCAACGTGGGATCGGTGACGAGCGTGTTCGGCTATGCGGGACTGGCGCCGTATGGGGCGAGCCGCGGCGGTGTGCGGCAGCTGACCATGAGCCTGGCAGACGACTGGGGCCCGCACGGGGTAACGGTAAACTGCCTGGCCCCGGGGTGGTTCCGGACGGAGCAGAACAAGGTGCTGTACGAAAACGAGGCCTGGGTGGAGTACCTGGTGGACCGGATTCCGGTGAAGCGGCCGGGGCAGCCGGAGGATCTTGAAGGGGCAATCGTCTTCCTGGCATCGGAGTCGAGCCGGTATGTGACTGGACAAACGTTGCTGGTGGATGGTGGTATCTCCACGGGGGCGACTCGTGCCACGGTGGCACCGCGCCGATAAAGGTTGTGGAGAGACGATGAAGAGAACGCTTCCCTTTTCAGTGCATCGCATGCGTGCGCTGCTCGTGTTCTTCGCGATGGCGATGACGATCCTGCTCTCGGCGGTGCTGTCGCTGGCGCAGACATTGCCAAAGGCGGGCGCGGGCAAGCTGCTGGTGACGTTTGTGGATGTGGAGGGCGGTCAGGCGACGCTGTTCCGGACACCGGAGGGCGAGTCCCTGCTGATTGACACGGGATGGCCCGGGCGGGAGAGCCGGGATGCGGACCGCATTGCCGCCGCGGCCAAAAAGATGGGCCTGAGCCGGATCGATTTCGTGTTGCTTACGCACTATCACGACGACCATGTGGGCGGTGTGCCGCAGCTGGTAAAGCGGATTCCGGTGGGTACGTTTGTGGACCACGGGCCCAACCGCGAGCTGGACGGCGGCGTGACGGAGCATGGATATGCGGCGTACCAGCAGGTGTTGATGGAGGGCGGGTACAAGCGGCTGCAGGCAAAGCCGGGCGACCTCCTGCCGCTCAAGGGGATGCGAGTAGAGGTGGTGAGCGCCGATGGTGCGTTGGTCGCGACGCCACTGCACGGAGGTGGTGAAGCGAATCCCGAGTGCGCTGCTGCGAAGGTCTTGCCGGAGGCGGACCAGACAGAGAATGCGCGGTCGCTGGGAGTGGCAATTACCTTTGGCAAGCTGCGGCTGCTGGACCTGGGCGACCTGACAGCGGACAAGGAGCGCGATCTGGTGTGCCCGGTGAACCGGCTGGGACGGCAGGATGTGTACATCGTGTCGCACCACGGGTGGTTGCAGAGCTCGAGCCCGGTGATGGTGCATGCGCTGCAGGCGCGGGTGGCCATCATGGACAACGGCGAGACAAAGGGCGGCTCGACGCCGGTGCTGGAGACCGTGAGCAAGGCTCCGGGGCTGGAGGCGCTTTGGCAGGTGCACTACTCGGCGGAGGGTGGGGCGGCGCACAACACAAAGGCTGAGTACATCGCGAACCCGCTGGGCAAGGATGCTGGCTACGCCCTGGAGCTTGCGGGTGCGAAGGATGGCAGCTTCACCGTAACAAATACAAGGACAGGGATGACGCGCGAGTACGCGGCGCGGTAACACTTGCCTGGGACGTTGCCCAAGACTATGACACCGGGTCTCCAGCCCACAGGAGCCTATTCCTCGCGGAGGACTTCGAGGGGCTTCTGGCCCAGCACGCGATGGCTGGCGAGCCAGCCGGTGGCGACGGTGAGGGTGGCCACGCCGAGCAGGGCGGCCAGGTTGGACCAGCCCAGGAAGCGATAGTCCAGGTCAAAGACGCGGTGCAGCAGGACGACCGTGATGAGGTTGGCGAAAAAGAGGCCGACCACACCAGCGACCAGGCCCAGCATCGCGAACTCCACTGAGAAGATGGCAGCGATGCGCGCGCGGGTGGCACCGAGCGTCTTGAGGACAACCACCTCGCGTATGCGGCGGTAGCGTGTGCCGGCGATGGCGCTGGCGAGGATGACAAGTCCCGCGAAGATGGAGAAGCCTGCCAAAAATTGGACAACAAGCGTGACCTGGAGGAGGACGCTTCGCAGGGTTTCAAGGGCCTGGGCGACGTTGATCACGGTTACGGTGGGGTATTTCGTGAAGAGGGCGCGCTGCAGCAGGCCGACCTTGTCTGAGTCGGCGTGGACGCCGCCGTACCAGACCGCGGGCATGGAGGCGAGGGGTGCCTTGGGCAGGATGAACTCGGCGCGGGCGTAGGCATGCTGGCCGTCAGAGCGGATGATGGCGCTGACGACGGCGTCGACAGGGTGATCGGGATCGCCGGCAGCGGCAAAGAGGATGTGCGAGCCGAGGTGGACGTTGAGGCGGATGGCGTGGCCGACGCCGATGGCGACCTGCGGGCGGGTGTCACCGGGCTTCCAGAAGTGGCCCTGCTCGACACGGGTGCCGGCGGGCAGGTCCTCCGACCACGTGATCGTGATGGACTGGAGCATACGCGCGGGAAAGTTACGGAGCTTGAGTTGCGCCGCAGGCACGTTGTCTACTGCGAGGATGCGGGAGGCAACGATGGGCAGAAACTCGCCGGGGCCGCGGACCTCGGGCTGGGACTTGAGAAGGGCTCTTACGCCTTCCATCTCGGTTGTCGCGATGTCGATGAGGAAGACGTTGGGCAGGTTCGGCTGGGTAGAGATGTGCAGCTCTTTGATGAAGGCATTGCCGATGAAGAAGACACTGGCAATCTGCATGATGCCCAGGCCGAGGGCGGCGAGCAGGGCGGAGGAGGGATTACCCGGACGATACAGGTTTGCCAGGCCATGACGGACCACGGACGGGAGTGCCAGGCGCGTGGTGCGCAGGAAGAGTTTCAGGCCCGCGAGGACAAGGGCCGCCGTGAGAAGGAGGACCAGGAGGACGGCGACGAGGCCACCGGTGAAGACCTCGCCGACGACTCGAGAATCCGAAAGGGTGACGGCAATGACGGTAAGGCCAAGGAGGATGAGCGCGGCGGCGAAGATCTGCGCGCGGGACTTGCCGATCAGGGTCAGAAAGCGGGTGCGGAGGCGGGCGAAGGTGCTGCCGGTTGAGTCGCTTTCGCTCTCGTCGACGGAGCGGCGCAGGATGAGAATCGGCCGGATATTGCGGACGTCGAGCAGCGGTGGCAGGGTGAAGAGAACGGTGGTGACGAGGCCGGTGAGCAGGCCGGCGGCGATGGCCGAGCCGGCGATGTGCAGCTCCGGCGTGAGGCCGAGCAGCCTGGCGAGCAGGAGCGGCAGGATGATCTGGACACCGACGCCGAGGGCGACGCCCAGCGCGCCGCCGAGCAGGCCGAGGAAGATGGTCTGCAAAAAGTAGATACGGAGGATGTGCGAGGACTGCGCACCGAGCGACTTCATGATGGCGATGGAGTCGAGCCGCTGCAGCAGATGGGTGCGCATCGCCATGGCAACACCAACGGCACCGAGCACAAGCGCCACGAGCGAGACGAGGGAGAGGATGCCAGTGGAGCGGTCGAGGGCCTGGGAGATCGCGGGATTGGTCTCCCGGTAGTCAGTGATCTGGGCCTCAGGGAGAGAGTTCTCCAGCTGGGTTTTCAGCCGGGCGACGGCACGGTCATCGCGGAGCGGCAGCTTGAACAGAAAGCGCTGGCCGGCGCGGGAGCCAGGGGCAAGCAGATGGGTTTCTGCAAGCTGCTCCTGCGAGAGCAGGATCCGCGGGCCGGCGGCGAAGGATCCGGAGAGGCGGTCGGGTTCGCTGCTCACGGTGGCCGCAATGCGGAAGTTGCCGTCGCCGATCTGGATGCGGTCTCCGGGCTGCAGACGCAGACGGATCAGGAGATCCTCGCCGACGGCTACGTTGTCTCCGCCGACGGCCTGCGCGAGAGGCATGGCCGGGAGGAGCGAGACACTGCCATAGAAGGGGTACCGTGCAGGGTCGATGGCCTTGAGTGCGACGAGGAGCGGGTCCAGCGAGTTGGCCGCGGTAACCATCGAGGCCATCTCCGTCACCGGTGTGACGGCCACGCCGGAATCGCGGATGGCGGCGATCTGTGCGAGTTCCGCGGCGGTGGGCTGCTGAAACATGCGCGCGGCGAGGTCACCGGCAAGGATGGAGCGCGCGCGGATCATGAGCGTCTGACGGAATGCAGTGGAGAAGCCGCGAACGCCGGTGAGGGCAGCGACGCCGATGGCGACCGAGAGGATGACGAAAAAGAACTTGCCGCGGGAGGAGCGTAGTTCGCGGGCGGCGATGCGTGCCGCGGTGGACCAGGAGAGGGCGGCCACGGCGGCTACGAGAGCGCCGGCATCAGCACCGGCGGAGCGATGGGTGTGTTGGGAAGATCGGAGACGATCTCGCCATCGCGCACAGTCAAAATGCGGGTGGCGTGAGCGGCGACGGCAGAGTCATGGGTGACGAGAACGAGAGTGGTGCCCTCGCGGCGGTTGAGGTCGAGGAGCATGCCCATGACCTGGTCGCCGTTATGAGAGTCGAGATTGCCGGTGGGCTCGTCGGCCAGGACGATGGGCGGCCGCTGCATGAAGGCGCGGGCGATGGCGACGCGCTGCTGCTCGCCGCCGGAGAGCTGTACGGGGTAGTGGTCGGCGCGGTTCTCCAGGCCTACGGAGCTGAGAAGTTCACGGGCGCGGACGATGCCGGAGTGGCCATCACCGGCGGAGTTCAGTTCATAGGGGAGCAGGACGTTCTCTAGCGCGGTCAGCGTCGGGATGAGCTGGTA
>CAXTSF010000052.1:0-11023 GCA_964246865.1 uncultured Terriglobus sp. | reverse complement strand
CTGGAAGACGAAGCCAATCAGGCGGCCACGGACAAGAGCGAGCTTATCCTCCGGCAGGTAGCTGATAGCGGTGCCGTCGAGGACGACGTCGCCGGAGGTAGGCGTGTCGAGGCCCGCAAGGAGACCGAGCAGTGTGCTCTTGCCGGAGCCAGAGGCACCCATGATGGCGACGAACTCGCCGGCGGCGACGTCAAAGGAGAGACCACGGAGAATGCTTACGGTGCGTGACCCATTGCGGATAGATTTGGTGAGAGCGGAGACGCGAATGCTCAAAGGTGTGCCGCTGGACTGCATGATGCTCCGGGTGCCTTTTGCTAACGTGACACTATGACGATGATACAGGCGGGACCGCGAACCATCTGGGCGGTTATGAGCGCTTCCCTGCTGCTGATGAGCGGCGGAAACCGCGGCACCGGGACTGCGGCAGGCACGGGCGAGAGGGCACCGGCAGCGGAGGCAAGGACGAGGCCCGCGGCCGTGCCGGCCACAAGCGGAAGTGCCGTGAGTGCGGGTGATGGAAGGCCCGTAATCGCGTGCTTTGGCGATAGCCTCACCGCGGGGTATGGCGTCGGCGCGGATGAAAGCTATCCAAGCCGTCTGCAACAGGACCTGGATGATGCGGGATACCGCTATCGCGTGGTGAACATGGGCGTGAGCGGTGAGACGACCAAGGATGGTCTCGCGCGGGTGGACCGTGTGATCGCGCTCAAGCCGGCGATTGCGGTTGTGGAGTTTGGCGGCAATGACGGCCTGCGTGGACTGCCGGTTTCCGCGTCGCGAGCGAACCTGGACGGCATCGTGATGAAGCTGCAGAGTTCGGGGATCAAGGTGACGCTGGCCGGGATTACGCTGCCGCCCCAGTTCGGCGGGGCCTACGTGCAGCAGTTCAACCAGACGTATACGCTGGTGGCGCACAAGCACCATGTGCCGCTATACCCGTTTCTGCTGCAGGAGGTGTACGGGGTCGGCGGAAGCATGCAGCAGGACGGAATCCATCCTACGGCGCAGGGATGCAAGCAGGTGGCGCGGAACGTGCTTGGGTTTATCCGGCCGTTGCTGAAGAAGTGACCGTCAAAGCATTCGGCGAATGGAGTCGCCCGTTGTCAGCATCCTCAATGCCCCGTTGGATACAGGCCTGGTGATACTCATGCAACGAAAGATAGTTGTCGTCCGCCTCGTTCAGCAGGAAGGAGCGGTCACGCTGATGCGCCGCGGCGATGGTGTCGAGTTCGGCTGTCTTCTGAGCATTGATGCGGAACGAGAGTCTTGGTCTGCATGACGCTGTGTTTACAGCAGAGACAACGTACTACGCAAGATTCAGGTGTGGGTGGAAGAGCGTCCCCGCGACCCGCTTGCCGATACCGACAAGGTCGCGGGTGTCTCGGAAGATCTTGACCAGAGGCGCTGCGCTGAAATCCGGCAGGTTGACGTCCATGCCGTTGCGCAGACGAGTGAGCGCAGCTGGATCGGCCGTGACCGAGGGCAGCTCCGGCAGAATGGTGCGCGGGTGGGGCAATCGATCCGCAATCGTACCGCGGTTGGCTGCGTCGATGAGCTGCTCGCGCGTGACGGCATCGGCGAGGGTAAAGGGCCCGGCGGCGATGCGGCACAGCGAGGCGAGGTGCGCACCACAGCCGGCGAGGAGACCGAGTTCGTGCGCGACGGAGCGGACATAGCCGCCGGCAGAGACGTGCATCTCAAAGCTGGCGAGGTCGCCATCGAGGGTGTTCAGCGCAAAGTGATGGATGGTGATGCGGGCCGGCTTCACAGGGACGTCCATTCCCCGACGTGCGAGTTTGTAGGCCGGGGTGCCGTTGATCTTCTTTGCGGAGAAGATGGGGGGCATCTGGTCCAGCGTGCCGGAGAAGCGCAGGCTCAGCTGCTGCAGGGCGGCGAGATCGAGGGTGAGCGGCTGCGGCTCGGCCGCCGGTGTGCCTTCGGCGTCGAAGCTGTCCGTCGGGAAGCCGAAGCGGATCGTCCCTGTATAACGCTTGTCCGCGGCGGCGAAGAAGGGGGCGAGGCGGGTCCACTTGCCCAGCAGCAGAGGCAGGACGCCGGTGGCCATGGGATCGAGGGTGCCGAGGTGGCCCACGGAGCGTTCGCCGGTGGCGCGGCGGACGAGCGATACGGCATCGTGTGAGGTGAGACCGGTAGGTTTGTCCAGGATGAGAAGGCCGTTCATCTGCTGCTCTGATTAGAGCAGAGTTCCCAGGTTAGCTTCGCGAAGCTGGGAACCCGGCCGTTCAGAGAGCCTGGGGGCGGCGGATCAGGGAGAGGAACTCATTGCGGGTCTGCGGATTGTTGCGGAAGGCGCCGAGCATGGTGGAAGTGGTGGTGAAGGACTGCTGCTTTTCGACACCACGCATCATCATACAAAGGTGTTGCGCCTCCATGATGACGGCCACGCCCTGCGGATGGATGGCCTCCACGATGGCGTCGGCGACCTCGCGGGTGAGTCGCTCCTGCACCTGAAGGCGGCGGGCGAAGACATCGACGAGGCGGGCGACTTTGCTAAGGCCGATGACCTTGCCCTTGGGTATGTAGGCGATGTGCGCCTTGCCGAAGAAGGGCAGCAGGTGGTGTTCGCACAGGGAGTAGAACTCGATATCACGAACGATGACCATCTCGTCGTAGTCGACGTCGAAGAGCGCGCCGCGCAGGATGTCGTTGGGGCTGAGGGAATGGCCATGGGTAAGAAAGCTCATGGATCTTTCCATGCGCTCCGGCGTCTTGAGAAGGCCGTCACGTTGAGGATCTTCGCCGAGGCGGACGAGGAGTTCGCGATAGATCTCTTCGGTTGGTGCAGAGGCGAGAGTCACGGCATTGCGGTCGGCCGTGGGAACGGCGACGTGCTGCTCGCGCGAGTCGAAGTGGTGCGGCTCGCCGGGGCCGAGCGGCGCGGCGGATGTTGTCTCGAGCAGCGCCGTCGCCTCTGAGGTGGATCCCCGGACCGATCTGCCGTTTTTCGTCATCGGAGCGCCTGCGGTTCAGTCGTGGCCAGGCCTCCGGGGAGATGCTGGGCCGGGAGGTCGAAGGCGTTGTTGCCGGTCTCCTCAATGTGGATGCTGACGAGCCGGAGATGACCTGCCGGATCGAGCAAAGGTATCTCTCGGCGGAAGACGCGCTCTACCTCGATGACGAGGTTTTCCGTCGAAGGGACGTCATCACCAGCAAACACCGGGTCGGCGTTCAGGTGCTGCTCGTCAAAGCGATCGAGGAGCTCACGCTGCGCGAGCGCGTCGAGCTTCGGGAGGTCGACGGCAAAGCCGGTAGAGGGATCGACAGGGCCGCGTACGCAAATCTCGACGAAGTAGTTATGGCCATGGCCGTGAGGATTATTGCATTTGCCGAAGGCGGCACGGTTCTGCGCGTCATCGAGCGACGGCGCATGGAGGCGATGGGAGGCGGAAAAACGGTAGCGGCGGGTGAAGTCGACGAGTGGCGTCATGCGCTAACTCCGGCGAGCTGTGGCTTGGGTTCAGCTGCTTCCATAATGCCGTAGAAATCGGCGAAGATATCGGGAGTTTCGTAGACGCGCACACGGCTGAGGGTGGCGTTGGGAACCTTGCCGTGAAGGCGATGCCAGATGGCGACGGCGATGTTCTCCGTGGTGGGGTTGGTATGGGCGAACTCCGGTACCTCGAAGTTGAGGTGCCGGTGATCGTAAACGCTGACGACCTCGCGCTCGAGAATGTCCTTGAGGAGCTTGAGATCGACGACAAAGCCGGTGACGGGATCGACCTCTCCGGCGACGGTGACCTCAAGCGTGTAGTTGTGGCCGTGGCCGTTCGGATTCGCACATTTGCCAAACGCCGCGGCATTCTGCTCGTCGGTCCAGGCGGCATTGCGATAGAAGTGCGCGGAGGAGAAGTCCGCTTTACGCGTGAGATAGATCATGTTTCCTCAGCAGGGTTAGATGGTCTTGCTGCGTGCGCGGCTTCATCCGCGGTGCACGTTGCGGACGGCCTTCGATGTTGGTTTACGGCTCGTAAGCGCGGCCCTTCCACGTGATGGATTTACGTACGCTGACCTGTTGCCAGGACCGGATCAGGAGCCAGGTAAACAGGGGCAGCGCAAGGAGGGACAGGAGCACCGACGCGATGGATGCGCCGGAACGGGAGACTCGCGTGAAATAACGGAGCACCACACGCAGCCAGAGGAGGACGATGGCTGCCTGCTGCCAGAAGAAAAGGTGCATGACGAACAGCAGTGTGGGCAGGCCGAAGAGGAGCAGCAGATCCAGGGTGCGGGAGAGTGCGAGAAGCAGTGGCCTGCCGAAGAGAAGGGCCAGGTTCTTTGTCCAGCCCTCGATCAGCTCCGGTGTGGTGCGGTACATGCGCGCGGCGACAGCCTCAGGCGCGTAGCGGAGGCGGATGGGGTGGCGGCGCTTGAAGATGCGGGCGAGCGCGACATCCTCCACAACGCGGTCCGAGACGGCGCCGTGGCCGCCCAGGGCGAAGTAGGTGTCGCGGCGGGTAAGGAGAAACTGGCCGTTGGCCGCGGCAACGGGGCTGGACGGATCGGAAACCTTCTTTGGCGGGTAGGTGGTGGCGAGCTCCGAGAAGATAAGCGGCAGCAACGCCTGCTGCACGGGGCCGGAGGCGATCTGACGCGGGGAATAAGAGAGCAGATGAAGACCGTGGCGGCCGGCCTCGACGGTGGCGCGGTGGGTGGAGCCGGGCTCGTGTAAGGTGTCGGCATCGGTGAAGAGGAGCCACTCAGCAGTTTGTGCGAGTGGGTGCGCGGCACCAAACCAGAGGGCGGCGTTTTTCCCGGTAAAGCCGTGTGGGCGCAGGTTGAGCGGCGGTGCGGAGAGCATGTGGATGCCGGGGTGCGTGGCAGCGAGTGCAGTCGCGACGGCGGGAGTCTGGTCCTCGGAGTTGTCGTCGATCAAGAGCAGATGCCAGTGTTCGCCAAGCAGGAAGCCCGGCTCGGACTGCGCGATGAGGGATTGAACACAGCCATCAAGATTGGCGGCTTCGTTGCGCGCGGGGATGAGGACGGTCAGGAGATGCGTGGAGGGGCTGCGCTCCTCCACCGGGAGCCCTGGAGCGGTGCGCGCCGCGGCTGCGCGGGAGGCTGGGGCAGTGCCGTCAAAGCGCAGATTGAAGGCGGGCTGGTCCTTTGCGGGCGTGTTTTGCGGCTCGGGTTGCGGTGCCGGCGAGGGATCGGACATAGGTGTTCGTATGATAGTGGGGTGACGATTCCTGTGCGTAGCCTTGCCCTGTCCGCCGCGATGTGTCTGGCCGCCCTTGCCGGCTGCGACCGTGGCGACCACCCCGGGCAGATCGGGCAGCCGGCGCTCGATTTCACCGTGAGCGATCACGGTCAGACGGTACGGCTGAGCCAGTTTCGCGGACGCGTGGTGGTGCTGAACTTCTGGGCCACGTGGTGTTCGCCCTGCCTGGAGGAGCTGCCAAGCCTTATGGAGCTGCAGCGCTCCATGCCAGGCGTGCAGGTGCTTGCGGTATCGATCGACGATGATCCGGAGGCTTACCGCGCATTCCTGAAGCAGTACGACATCAGCCTGCTGAGTGTGCGGGACGGGTCGCAGGGCGCGAACCTGAACTTTGGCAGTGTGCGGGTTCCAGAGACATTTGTGGTGGATCGCCGGGGTGTGATCCGGCGCAAGTTTATCGGTGCGCAGCAATGGACGAACCCGGAGATCCAGGGATTCCTCGCGAAGCTGTAGGATGCTTGGCGAACGGCAGGGAGGTTACGAGTGCGGATTGTGGCGGGGGTGGATTTCGGCACGCTGAGTACACGGGTGTCTCTGCTGGACAGCGTGCGCGGGCGGCTGCACACGGCGTCCGCCACGTACCCGCTGCACCGCAAACGGGAGGATCCAGATTTCGCCACCCAGGCACATGCGGACCAGATGAACGCCCTAGTGCGGGCGATGCAGGATGCCTTACGGGAGAGCGGCATCGACGGCCGGGAGATTGAGGCCATTGCGCTGGATACGACCGGATCGAGCGTGGTGATGGTGGACGCGGCGATGCAGCCGCTGGATGAGTACTACCTGTGGTGCGACCACCGCGCGCAGCGGGAGGCACAGGAGATTACGGCACTGGCGCACCGGCAAGGGCTGGAGGCGATCGGGTGGTGCGGCGGTGTGTACTCGCATGAGTGGGGCTTTGCGAAGCTGCTGCACTGGCTGCGGCACAATCCGGAGAAGCGGGACCGGTTTGCCTCTGCCTTTGAACACTGCGACATGGTGGCGGCGACGCTGTGCGGCGTGGGCAGGCCGCAGGAGGCGGTGCGGAGCGTGTGCGCTCTGGGGCACAAGTGGCTCTGGAGCGAGCGATGGGGTGGATTCCCCTCGGAGGAGTTCCTGACGGAGCTGGATCCTCTGCTGGCTGGTGTGCGCGAGCAGCTGCAGGGACCGGTGCGGACGTCGGATCACCTCGCCGGGCACCTGTCCGCAGCGTGGGCGGAGCGACTGGGCCTGCGGCCGGGGATCCCGGTGCCGGTGGGCGCCTTCGATGCGCACTGGGATGCAATTGGGGCGGGTTGCCGCGAGGGTGACGTGGTGAATGTGGTGGGTACGTCCACGTGCATCATCGCGATGCAGAAAGAGGCGCGGCTGATTCCCGGCGTGTGCGGGGTGGTTCCGGGCAGCGTACATCCGGCGTATGCGGGCGTGGAGGCAGGCCTGTCCGCGGTGGGCGACATCTTTGAGGCCATTGCGCGGCGCGCCGGCACGGATGTGCGGTCCTTGTCCGAGGGGCTGCAGAGCTATGAGGCCGGTCAGACGGGACTGCTGCGGCTGTCCTGGGACAACGGCGACCGAACGGTGCTGGTGAAATCAGAGCTGGGCGGCATTACGCTGGGTTGGAACCTGCTGCACACGGCGCAGGATGAGCTGTTTGCCGCAATCGAGGGAACGGCCTTTCATACGCGGATCATTCTCGAGCGGCTCATGGACTATGGCGTGCCAATCCGGCGCGTCATCAACGCCGGAGGCATTCCGCAGAACAGCCCGGTTCTGAACCAGGTGTACGCGAATGTGCTCAACAAGGCGGTGCTGGTGCCGGAGAGTGTGCCCACAAGCATCGGGTCCGGCATCTTCGCGCAGCTCGCAGCAGGCATCTTCGGCAGCATTGAGGAGGCGCAAAGCCGAATGTGCCCGCCACACAGAACGTATCTGCCAGAGCCGGAGAGCGCGGCCGTGTACGAGGAGATCTACGGGCTATACCGGTCTACGTATTTTGCGTTTGGAGACGCTGGGGCTGAGCAACATGCCCTTGCCGGTGTGCTGCCAAAGCTGCGGGAGATCGCGTCCCGGGTTCGGCAGAAGGCAACTGCTGCGGGCGCTTCCGGTTAAGACGTCGGTGCCGAGCGCGGACCGGAGAGACGCACAGACTTACCACGCTTCCCTAAGCAGGCGACAGGCATGTGCCGCAAGCAGCTGCAATCGCAGATGGATCTGCTTCTCCAGGCTTAGCGTGCCGCTTACATTACTCGCATGACGTCGATAGAGCAGAAGCGGCTCATCCAGATAGACGGCCTTTCCTCCCCGGAGAGCGTTCCGCGTACCGATCCAGACATCATGCAGAAAGAGCTTGTTCCGGGGAAATGGGAGTATCTCCGCGACCAGGGACGAACGAAAGGCCATGGCGGAACCCTGGAAAGAATTCCGAATAACATTGTTCAGAAGACGGCTGGAAAACTTACTTCTTTGGGATGTGGTGTTCGTTACGGGGGTACCGTTCTCATCTATTACCTGCATGGAGGATGCGACGATGGCTACCTCCGGATGAGCCTCAAAGATAGATAGCATTCGGGAGACCTTGTTGGGTGCCCAGATGTCATCCATGTCACTTAGGAACAGTATGTCTCCGGTGGCATTGCGAATGGCTTCTTCAAAGGTGGGAACAACACCCTGGTTTTGCGTGTGCATGATCAATCGGATGCGACTGTCATCGAAACCGCGGACCAGTGGAACGGTGTTGTCCTTTGAGGAGTCATCCACAACGATTAGCTCGTCCTGAGGGCGAAGCTGCGGAAGGATAGAGCGGATCTGTTCCTCGACATAGCGCGCACCGTTGTAGGTGGCCATGCACACCGATACCTTTATCGCGCCGAATCGTGGCTGCAACGGTAAGCCCGAGTGACTTCGCATGGCATGAACGCGATCCGTTTTCGAAGTGAAAAGGCGATGACGAAGCATGGATGCTGCAAGACGAAACAGGTCAGGCTCTCTGCGCAAACGATGTTTGATCAGCCGAGCGGCAAGCCGGAGATTGCGCTCTCCGCCGGCAAGCCAGCCCATGTGTTCGTCCCAGAAATTCGACTCCGCGGACAGGATGCCCTGGTAGCGCGTTGAAGATACGGAACGTTGACGATCCAGCATGGAAAAGTCATGTTGCAAACGCAATTGACTCGCAACATAGACGCGTTTTCCAAGCATGGCAAGACGATGGAAAAGCTTTGTGTCGCTGCCGTCCACCGGGTAGCCGGGATTATATCCGCCCGCCTGCCTAAGAGCGGAGATACGCAGGATGGCTCCGGAGTTGATGGCATACATGGGACGGTGGGCGACTCCGCTGAAGGTATCCGGTGGCCGTTGGACGAAGATACCTCCCTGAAACCAGTACGGTGAGAGCAGAACATCTCTGCTATAGACGTGCGGCGTGACAGCAGCGATCTCCGGGGTTTCCTGGATCTTCTCCAGGATGATTCGGGCATTTGCCAAGAAATCTTGCGGGAGGTCTGTATCCTGGTCAAGAGTCAGCAGCCAATCGCATCCCGTCTGTTCTGCTAAGTCGATCGCGAACTGATAGGCACCGGCAAGGCCCAGATTACCGCCCGCAGGGTAAGATATGACATTTTCGGGAAGATCTTCATACGCGAGAGCACCGGGCGTGTTGTCAAAAAGTAAGATGGGAGTATTGCTTTGGTCCCGGGTGCTATCTGCATGGACCGCAGACAGCAAGCTTCCGTAACTTCGAGAGAGCTGAGGAGAGCAGTGATACAGCACGATAACGGCCATGATCTTCATGGTTTGCTTTGTCGCTGTTTCCGTCTCCGACCAGCATCCAGAGACACTTTCTCCAGGGGACAGGCAAATTCCGAAGCACCGGAATAATTCGTTTCCTTCGACAAACGCCTGTACTCTCCCCTGGAGGTGCCACTCCCTATGCTAGCTGAACGGCCCTTGCGGGGCTTCGGGCTACCCGCAGGGTTCAGGCCATGCTCTTGATCACCACGTCCGAGATCTCGTTCTCAGGGTCGAGCTGGATGGCTGTCAAGAAGTGCTGCAGGCTCTCGGCAGCCTTCCCCTGCTGCACCAAGACGGTGCCCAGGCCGACGTGTGCGTCTGCGAATGCCGGCTGAAGCGTGAGTGCGCGAAGGTAGTGTTGCATGGCTGGGTCGAGCTGGCTGTTCTGGCGATCCATCTCGCCCAGCTCGTACTCGGAGCGTGCATCCGAGAGATTCTGCTTGAGCTCCGTTTCGAAGGCGGCCTGTGCCTCAGCAGACGCTGTCTTATCCTGCGAGTTCGTCAGGATCGCCATGCCGAGCTGGTAATGGATGCCCGGCAAGTTCGGGTTCAGCTCGATAGCCTTGCGAAACTGAGAGGCCGCCTTCTCGAAGTCGTCCTGGCTCATCGAGGCCTCTCCATAGATCTGGTAGAGCCTGGCTGAGCCGGGTGCCGCCTTGGCCAGCTCGCTCACCTGCATGGAAGCCAGCCGGAGTACACACGGTAGGCGGCGTAGAGTACGTCGGGGTTGGCGGGCATGCGTGCCTGGAGATCGCGCACGATCGGGAGTGCGTCCTGCAGCGTGCCCGCAGCCTGATGAGCGGCAATGATGGCTACGCCGGAGTCGAGCTTTACCTCCGCATTGTTGATGTGCGGGAAGGCATCTTCCAGAAGAGCCACACCAGGCGCGGTCCTTCCCTGCCGGATCTGACAGAGGCCGAGAAGTGCCTTCGCATCCAGAGTGCGGGATTGTGCGAGAGCGCCTTCTCAAAGAGCGCCTGCGCTTTTGCGTAGTCATTCGCTTTGTAGGCGATGACACCGAGGTTGGCGAAGGCCTGAAAGCTTGCCGGGTCGACGCGAAGGATAGAGGTAAACTCCTCCTCGGCAACCTCTGTTTGCCCCTGCGCGAGGGCCTGCTCAGCCCGCCGGTAGTGCGCGGCAATGGCGGAGCGCCTGTCCTCCTGCGCGCGCAACGGCAAAGAGGTCGCGAAGAAGAAGGCGAGCAGGTAGCCGAGTTGTTTCCTGTTTTGCAAAGGCGGGCTCGGTGGCACTGAAGATTGCTGCGGCGGCTTGAAGCTTGGAGCGAAGTTGGAGTGGCCGGTGCATCTATTCACCGGACACTCCACTCCCCGATCAGGTTAGAAGCGAAGGTGCAGATCGAATTGCATCCTTCGCAGGTCTGTCTGCGAGTTGAAAATTTGCCCGTACTGCGGGTTGTTGATGTCGGTATTTGGGTTTCCCAGGTTGGTGTGGTTGAGAGCGTTGAAGTTCTCCCAGCGTACCTCCAGGCTGGTCGGTTCCGAACTCAAAAAAGTTTTGAGCTGGAAGGCTTTGCCGAGGGAAAGGTCGGCGTTATAGAGAGCAGGTCCACGCATCGTACCCGGATGCGCATTGCCCCAGACGAATG
Source organism: uncultured Terriglobus sp. (assembly GCA_964246865.1). GTDB lineage: Bacteria > Acidobacteriota > Terriglobia > Terriglobales > Acidobacteriaceae > Terriglobus. Next base: position 413 of record CAXTSF010000052.1, on the reverse strand, counting down.
AAGCCTGTGGTGTTTCAAAGGCAGCAGGGTTGAGAAAGCTGCTACGGTTCTTTGCTGTCGTATAGAAGGGGACACCAGGAATGCGATTGGGCCGTTGCCCAAAATCTGCGTTCAATTTCGCACCGTTGCTGTCGGTGGGAGAGAGTGCGAGTCCGGATTCGATCGTGGTGACACCGTCAAAAGACCAGCCTCCCATATACAGGCAGCCACGAGCCCCCGCAGCTGCACCGGCAGGCACAGAACTTGGCCGTGAGTCAGGACAAGGGACGAACCTGGACACCCTTCGCCGGCAACCCCGTTCTCGATCTCCACCTTGGGGATTTTCGCGATCCCAGCGTGTCATGGAACGCGCAGCCCCGCCGGTGGATCATGGCGGTCGCGTTGCCGAAAGAGCATAAGGTGCAGTTTTACTC
>CAXTSF010000051.1:15300-16010 GCA_964246865.1 uncultured Terriglobus sp. | reverse complement strand
GAGGTCTCGGGGGAATACCTCCGTGAGGCTCGGCGGCTTGCCGACGAACATCATGCGCTGCTGATCTTCGACGAGATCCAGTGCGGTCTGGGGCGCACAGGGGAGTGGTTCGCGCACACAGCAGGTGGGGTGCGGCCAGACGTGCTGGTGTTGGGCAAGCCGCTGGGTGGTGGGCTGCCGCTGAGTGCCATGCTGGTAACGGAGCGGCTGTTTGGGGCGCTCGGGCCCGGGCGGCACGGCAGCACGTTGGGCGGCAGTCCGCTGGCGTGCAGAATGGGTCTTGAGTTCCTGGCCATCGTGGAAGAGGAGGGCCTGCTCTCCCGGGTGCGTGACACGGGAGCCTACTTGCGTACCCAGCTGCTGGCGCTCGCCGCGGTCTCGCCGCTTGCCGTGGAGGCACGCGGGCGAGGGCTGATCCAGGGCCTGCAGATCGCGCAGCCGGCGCGGCCCTTAGCGGAGGAGGCGCTCGATCGAGGCGTCATGCTGAATGTGGTGCAGGGTGATGTTCTGCGGTTCCTGCCGTCGTTTCTGCTGGAGCGCGAGCATGTGGACACGATGATCTCCGTATTGGAGCCACTGCTGGAAAGCGCGGCGCAGAGACGGGAGGAGATGGTGCTGGCGGGATAGCTCCCCGGCTCTCGATCTGTGTACGGGTGACGTTTTTCTGGTCTGCGATCTGCCCCAATACCTCACCAGCCATCCGTTCCAAC
>CAXTSF010000051.1:0-15290 GCA_964246865.1 uncultured Terriglobus sp. | reverse complement strand
GCATGTCGCTCAGGCGCGTTTGGACCCTAGTCCGCCGGCCCGTTCCATCATCAGAATGGCATCGCGCAGGAGGCAGGGTTAGGCGAGATTGAGGGTAGTGGCGAGCCAGGTTTCGACGGCGGTGCGCATCTGGTCGAGCTTGGGCTTAGGGGAGCCGGGGGTGCCGCTGAAGAAGTGTTCGGCACCTTCGATCCAGAGGAGAGTTTTGGGGTCGGGGGTGGCGGCAAGAGCGGATTCCATGAGGGTGCGGGGAGCAAAGGGATCCTCGGCACCGGTGAGGAAGAGTTTGGGCTGGGTGCAGCCGGCGAGGAACTCGTAGGTGTACTGGCGACCGCCGGCAGCGATGGGCATGCCGAGGCCCAGGAGGGCTCGGACGCGTGCGTCGCCGCAGCCGGCGCGAAAGGCGATGTGGGCGCCGAAGGAGAAGCCGGCGAGAAGGATGGGTCTCTCGAAGCGGATGGCGAGCCAGTCGAGGGCAGCTAGGGTGTCGTCGATCTCACCGGGTCCGTTGGTGTAGAGGCCTTCACTGAGGCCGGTGCCGCGGAAGTTGAAACGAAGCACGGGAATGTTGAAACGCTGGAAGGCCTTCATGGTGTGAAAGACGACCTTCGTGTGCATAGTGCCGCCGGAGGGCGGGTGCGGGTGGCAGACGAGGGCAGAGTAGCGGCTGAGAGGGTCTCCGGGGTTAAGGAGGGCTTCCAGGCGGCCGGCGGGGCCGTGGAGGTCGTCGATGGTCTGGATGGTTGAGGGCATTCCCTTCAAGGATACGGTTGATCTGGAGACGCTTGGCGGACGCCGGGCGTGCCAGCGCCCATGAGGATGAGGGAGCGCTGGGCGAAGGGTGAGTAGACGAGCGGCGCGGCGCATGCCAGCGCGAGGCCGGAACTGATGTGGTGCAGAAGGAGGAAGGGCGCGAGCGACCAGAGGGCGTCCAGAGGAAGGAGGATGCGCCAGAGGCGAAGGAACTGATCGCGGATGCGTGGCGCATGGAGGACGGCCGCGCAGACAAGAAAGATGCGAACCGGAATGAGCACCGTTGCGGTGACGATGAGTAGCGCGAAAGCCTGGGCGGCAAGAGAGAGCGGTGCGAACAGTTCGTGGATCTCTCCGAGATTGGCGAGTGCGCCGACATAGAAGCCGAGATACATGAGTTGAAGAAGGAGGAAGAGCGCCTGCACGGTGGTCGCGGAGGTCTGCGGCAGGTCTCCCGGCCTGGCGAGTATCTGGTCGAGGAGCCCCGTGGAAGCCGATGCGGGCGGCGGCCCGAAGATTTCGGGTTCTGGTACAGAGACGGCGGGGGTGGCGTTTTCGCGAAGGACTTCTGGCGTAGGCGTGATGTGTGAAAGAGGTTCGGCGGCGATGACACTTTCAGGTGCGATACGTTCGACGGGAGCGACGAAGCGGTAGCCGCGGCGGGCGAGCGTTTCGACGTAGCGGGGACTGCTGGCCTTGTCACCCAGGGCCTCGCGAAGGCGATTGATGGCGGAGTTGACGCCGTGCTCAAAGTCGACAAAGGTGCCGTCGGGCCAGAGCTCGCGGCTGATCTCCTCGCGGGTGAGTAGTTCGCCGGGACGTTCGAGCAGGAGGAAGAGCACCTGAAAGGGCTGGGCATGGAGGCGGATGCGGACGCCTTTGCGGCGCAGCTCGCCTGTGGTGGAATCCGCTTCAAAGACGCCGAAACGATATCGTCTGCCGGTGGTGGCTGCCATGCGTTGGCCCAGTGTACCGAAAGCGAGATGCGCACGAGGTACTTCGCGCAGGTGAGAGATCGCTGTAAGTACAAGACACGCGGACACTTCCACTGTGAGGAAAGATACTTGCGGCGTGAGGTGGATTGCATTGCGCTGAGGCTGGGCTGAGCGGCACTGTTCAGCTATGACGAGAGCGATACAGCTGGACTGGAAGAGGCGTTGCCCACCGCGGGACGGGCCTGGTGGATGGCGGAGGCGTTGCCTGGGTGCGCTGCCTTGGGGAGCTGTGCTAGTGCTGGCGGCGGTGGCGTGTGCCGCGGAGGCGCCCCGGTCCGCAGTGATCGGCTTCGATGCGTATCGCACGACAGTGGAGCAGCGCCTGGCGCAGCAGCATCGGTCAGCGCGGGGCTTTCTTGCACCATCTAGCGGGGACATCGCAGTGGAGGAGCGGCGGCTGCGCGGTGGTGAGCCCATGGTGGAACGGGTGGTGCCGGGGCCGGGTGAGGAAGTGCCCGGGGCGCTGCTGCACCACTGGCGGGGCACGGCATTTGTGGCTGGAGTGACGGCCACGCAGTTCGAGGCGATGCTGCGGGATGTACGCGGCTACCCGCAGCGGTTTGCGCCCGAGGTGCTGCAGGCAACCGTGTTGACCCAACGCGGAGATCGCATGCAGGCCACCGTGCGTGTGCGGCAAAAGCACGTGATCACGGTCGTGATGGATGCCACTTATGACATTAACTTTGGCCGGCTGGACACACGGCACGGTTACAGCACATCCCGGAGCACACGGATCGTGGAACTCGACGGTGCGGGGACCGATAGCGAGCGGGTGCTTGGCGCGGAGGAGGAGCACGGTTTCCTGTGGAGGATGAACACCTACTGGAGCTACGAGGAGAGAGGAGGTGGACTTGTATCTCCAGATGGAATCGGTGTCACTGTCGCGATCGATCCCGCGTGGCCTGGGCTGGGTGGTGAGGCCGTATGTGGAGAGCGTTCCGCGGGAGTCGATTGAGTTTACGTTGCGGAGCGCGTGTGCGGCGCTGCGTGGGCAGGCGCGGTAGATGCAGAGCTTAATGGGAAAAAGGAAAGATCATGAGCATGGCGAAGTCGGGTACGAAGGAGTTCGAAGGATTCAGACCGGCGGTGCGGGTGAACCGGTCGATGACGGCGAATGCCGAGAGACGTGCACTGGAGTGGATGGCGGAACGTGCGCCGCGATGGGTAACGTCGGACGGGCTGACGGTGATGGGGCTTTCGGCGCAGATGGCTGCGGGTGCCTGCTATGCGCTGGCGCGGCATCAGCCGATGGCACTGCTGCTGGTAAGCGTGCTGATCGTGGTGAACTGGCTCGGCGACAGCATGGATGGAACGCTGGCGCGGGTGCGAGGCCAGCAGCGGCCGCGGTACGGCTTCTATGTGGACCACATGGTCGACGTGTTTGGGGCAGTGGCGCTGATGGGTGGGCTGGGCTGCTCGGGCTACCTGCACTGGCAGACAGCGATGGCGATGCTGGTGGCGTTTCTGCTGCTGTCGAGCGAGAGCTACCTGGCGACGTACACACTGTCGCGCTTCCAGATGTCCCAGGGGATTTTTGGCCCGACGGAGATACGGCTGCTGCTGATCGTGGGGAACGGGGCGCTGCTGCGAAGCCCTTACGCGACACTGTTCGGGCACAGGCTGTTGCTGTTCGACGTGGGCGGCGTTATCGCGGCAGTGTGCATGGCGATCGGGGCGGTGGTGCTGACGGTGCAACACACGGCGCAGCTGTACCGTGAGGAGCCGCTGCCATGAAGCCGCTGGAGCGCTGGGGCAGATTCAACCTGGTAGGCGCGATGGGCAGGGCGGTGCAGCTGGGTACACTGGCCTTCCTGAATCGATGGACCGGCGGCCAGCATTACCTCTGGGTCTCGGCTGCGGCGCTTGAGCTGACGCTGCTGCACAACTTCGCCTGGCACCGGCGCTTCACATGGCGCGACCGGGAGAGCCGTGCGGCGACGGGAGAGCGATGCCTGCGCTTCCATCTGTCAAACGGCGGGGTGTCGCTGGTGGGCAATCTGCTGCTGATGCGTTTGCTGGTCCACGGAGCACATATGCCGGTGTTGGGGTCCAATGCGGCGGCCATCGTTTGCTGCTCGGTGCTGAACTTCTGCCTGGGCGATACGTGGCCCTTCGCGTGAGAGCCGCCTGGGCGGGGAGGATGCGTCGGCTATGCTGCTGGTATGGCGATAGATCCGGTGGAGCTGACACGGAAGCTGGTCGATATTGATTCGACGACGTACGAAGAGGGCCGGTGCGGTGCGTTTCTTCACGAGTACCTGACGGGCCTCGTATACACGGTGGAGAAGCAGCCGGTGGCGCAGACGCGGCCGGGCGGGGCAGCGTCTGGTGCTGCAGCGGCGGGCGGCGGAGATCGCGACCGCTTCAACTTGTATGCACGGATGCCGCATGCGGCGCCGGTGGTGACCCTGTCGACGCACTTCGATACGGTGCCGCCGTACTTCAGGTCGAGCGAGGATGATGAATACGTCTATGGTCGCGGATCGTGCGATGCGAAAGGAATCCTGGCCTCCCAGGTGGCCGCGGCGGAGCGGCTGTATGCGGGCGGTGTGCCAGTGGGCCTGCTATTCGTGGTGGGGGAGGAGCGCGATTCGGCCGGGGCGCATGTGGCGAATCGCGATGGGCATGGGTCGCGATTTCTGATCAATGGGGAGCCCACGGAGAACCGGCTGGCCCTGGCGACCAAGGGCGCGCTGCGGGTAGAGCTGCGGGCGAAGGGAAAGATGGCGCACTCGGCGTATCCGGAGCTGGGGGATTCGGCAATCGATAAGCTGATCGCCGTGCTGCACGACCTGAAGCACACCCAGCTGCCGTCGGACCCGGAGATCGGGGAGACGACACTGAATGTGGGTACGCTAAGCGGTGGGCGCGCGCCGAATGTGATCGCGGATGCGGCGGAGGCATTTCTGCTGATCCGCCTGGTGGGTCCATCGGAGCCGCTGAAGGAACTGGTGCGCCGGGTGGTGCGCGACCGCTGCGAGGTGCTGTTTACGCTGGAGCTGCTGCCAGTACGGATGAAGCGCATTGCCGGGTGGGAGACGATGGTCGCGAAGTATGCCACAGACATCTCGTCACTGACGAACTGGGGCGAGCCGATGCTCCTGGGGCCGGGGACAATCCATGTGGCGCACACGCCGGATGAACGGGTGCCCAAGCGGGAGCTGCGCGAAGCGGTGGAGAAGTACGCGGAGCTGGCGGGCGGTTTACGCTGAACCGTCTGGTGATGCACGGGGCAGTGACGTGTCGGTCGCAGATCGCTTCGCGTGATTGCAAAACCAGCAGAGCGTGCGCAGGAGAAGTTTAGCGGCCGGTGAGTTGTTCGAGGTGTTCGGGGTAGCGGTCGCCTGCTGCGGAAATGCCTGACGCGGCCTGCTGGATCTCGTCCAGGTCGGCGGCGGTGAGCTCGACATCAACGGCACCGATGTTCTCCTCAAGGCGGTGGAGTTTTGTTGTGCCGGGGATAGGCACGATCCATGGCTTTTGTGCGAGAAGCCAGGCGAGCGCGATCTGGGCGGGTGTGGCACCTTTGCGGGTGGCGACGGTCTTGAGCAGGTCGACGAAGGCCCGGTTGGCGCGCATGGCTTCCGGGGCGAAGCGGGGGAGCGAAGAGCGGAAGTCGCCATCCGTGAACTCGGTCGTCTCGTCGACCTTGCCGGTGAGGAAGCCCCGGCCGAGCGGGCTGTACGGGACCAGACCGATGCCGAGCTCTTCGAGGGTGGGCAGGATACTGGCTTCGGGTTCGCGCCACCAGAGTGAGTATTCGTTCTGGAGTGCAGCGACGGGCTGCACGGCATGGGCGCGCCGGATGGTCTCCGCGCCTGCCTCGGAGAGGCCGAAGTGCCTGACCTTGCCCTGAACGATCAGGTCGCGGACGGCACCGGCTACGTCCTCGATAGGGACCTCCGGGTCGACGCGATGCTGGTAGAAGAGGTCGATGGCGTCGATGTGCAGTCGGCGAAGGGAGGCGTCGGCGACCTCGCGGATGTGCTCGGGGCGGCTATCGAGGCCGAGCCAGCCCGGCTCTCCGTTGGGCTTGAGCCGAAAGCCGAATTTGGTTGCGATCACGACGCGGTCACGGATGGGGGAGAGTGCCTCGCCGAGCAGCTCCTCGTTGACACAGGGACCGTAGACCTCGGCGGTATCAAAGAAGGTGACGCCGCGATCGACCGCAGCGCGCAGAAGCGAGATCATCTCGCCGCGGTTGGCGGGTGGGCCGTAGGAGGTGCTCATGCCCATGCAGCCGAGTCCGAGTGCCGAAATCTTCAGTCCGCTCTTGCCGAGGGTGCGTGTCTGCATCGGTGTGCTCCTCCGGCACGTTGGATGCGTGCAGACCTCCCCGAGTACCGTGCCGAGCACCTCACGGCCATCCCGTCGCCCGGCAGCAATCCCAGGGTAGCTTCGCGAACCTGAGGCCCCCAATGAACCCGGAGGCAAACAATGAAGCTGGCGCCACCCAACGCCCGTGTGGCATCCAGCGCCGTGGCCCACAGGCTATGGGTCTGCCATCCTGCGGCCCGGTGTGGGCGCGGGTGCCGGTTTCGGCGTCTCAGGTTGCTGAGAGGAGTTGACCCATGGCGATACAAACGACACCGCACACCCATCCTGCGAAGAATGCCGACCCGGCGGAGGTGGACGGGGATATCGATCAGCAGACATCGGACGCAACGCAGCAGAGCGACAGCGCAATGCTGGTAAATACGGAGATGGCGCAGACGGCGGGTACACGCAACGAGCGCGTAACGGAGTATCACGGAAGCAAGCACAACGTGGAGACGGCGACCGAGGCCGGGCCTGCGGACAGCATCAACAGAAGTCAGCGAGTGGGACTGGCGTGACGAACCTGCCGATCGCGGATGAGGTGAAGCAGCAAGAGAGGGTACTGGAGAAGCGGGGCGACCAGGGGAACGCTTCGGCGGAGGATCAGGCGAGCGGGAAGCGCTAAGCCTTGGGCCGTCTCTACTCGAAGACTGCTAAAGGGACCGGCCACCGCGAGATGCGGCGGCCGGTTAGCTTTCCGTTGAGAAGCAGTGTTGGACGGGCTCAGAGCTTGCCTTCGCTATGAAGCTTAGCGATCTGGTTGCGCACACCTTCCACACCGGCACTCGTGTAGACGGCGTAGAGGCGCTCCGCACTGAAGTTGGCGAAGATCACGTTGCGGTAGCGGTTGTTATATACCGCGGTCTCGGCGGGGCTGTAGCCAAAGGCGGGTGCCAGCTGAGCGAGGACGAGCTGGTCCGTGGCAACGGCAGGGCCGGAGAAGGCGAAGTCGGCGTCGGAAAGGTTGTGGAGCTCGTACTCGGTGAGAATGTTCGTCTGGCCGGCCGCGATGAGATCGATCTCCCCGGTTTTGCGCAGGGCAGGGAGGCGCAGATTGCCGCTGTTGTCGCGGATAAGGTAGCCCTTGGCGATTGGGTCCAGCTGGGCAACGATGGCGGCGGCGCGTATCCAGTTGACAACCTTGTACTCGTTGCCGTTGGTTGGCGTGGAGTGGGCGCTGGCCTGCGTAATGATAAATGCGGGGGAGAAGCCGCGGAGCATGGCTTCGGCAATCGAGAGGATGTGATGGCCACCGGTGCGGGAGTCGCCCGCGGCTCCGTTGTTATCGAGATTTTTGCCGCTGCCGCCGATGTTAAGCTCCTGGAACTCGGAGCCATCGGCGTTCCATTGGAAGACGATGCTCTTTGCCCAGTCGTGCCAGATGGGCGCGCCGACGATGAGGTCCTGGCTGAGCCGGAGGGCGCTGGACGATGGGTCATTCGGCTGCGGGTTGTTGATGCCGTCCGCATTAAGTATGGCGAGGCCGGCGCGGTTGGTAGCACCGTAGACGTTGCGATACTCCTCGGCCAGGTTGATGTCGGCCGTGTCGTTGTTGGATTCGTGCACGGGCAGGCCGCCGGGATAGGAGTGATGGCCTCCAAAGGAGGAGCCAGGGGCGGACCAGAAGCGCTGCGGCAGGCGTGGGCAGGCCGTACCGTCGCGCAGCACGGGCGGGAAGACGCCGGCGAGAAGGCCGCCGGGGAAGGTGGTGTTGTCGGCTGGGTTGAGCAGGCCCTGTGCGAGCAGGTCGTTCAGGATGACCTGCTTGGTCGCGGACTTCAGATTGGCGCGGTGCAGGATGCAGGTCTCGGGGTTGGCGATGGCGTCAAAGGTCTGGACGCGAAGGTTGTCGGCGTTGATGGTATCGGTTTGCGCGATGAGGAACTCAAGGCTGCTCTGGACCAGCGGCGAGTTGGCGGCGATTGTGATGGCTCGAGCGTTGCCGGGGCCGGGGAGTGTCTGGTTAACCGGAGCGGCCGGGGTAGTCTGCGCGGAAATGCAGGGCGCCAGAACGGAGGCAAAGGAGAGGGCGGCGCTGGCGATGACCTGCCGGGAGGGGAGATGTGCAAGCGACAGCATGTGTGTCCTTTCGGGACGACAGAGGGGGATGGGTTCTGTGCGCGAAGACCGGACGTAGGTGCGCAATGGAGACGGTAGCAGCCCGGTGTTGCAGGTGAATTAAAGGGGGGGATGGATCGTGAGGGCGTGCTGCGGGTGCCAAACCGTTACAGCCCGCCCGGGGAGCGGGGCGGGCTGTTTGCGCGGTGATTGCGCTTTAGTAGCGGGTGGGAGTGCGGTCGGTGACGAGAGGTTCGGAGCCTAGGCTGTCGTTGAGACTGGTCGTGCCGAGGCGGTTAGAGCCGACAGTCGCTGTCTCAGTGGAACCGACGGTGTGGCTGCTCACCGACTTCTCGCCGGAGGAGGCGACATCATCGCCGCCGGATGCCTTAAGGATGTCCTTCGCGCGGGCAATCTCTTCGGAGCTGTCGCAGTGCACGGAAAGCAGGACACCGCCGTCGTTGACCCGGCCTTCATAACGCTTGGCCTCGTACTCGGGGATGCCCATGCCAACAAGAGCGCCAACAAGACCGCCGAGGGCACCGCCGACACCGACACCGGCAAGGGTGGCCATAATGGGCCCGGCCGCGATCAGGGGACCAACGCCCGGAATAGCGAGAGCACCGATGCCGGCGAGCAGCCCGAGCGTTCCGCCAACGGTACCGCCGACACCCACACCTGTGGTCGCGCCTTCGGGTGCCTTGGTGTTCTTCTCGGCGGCGAAGTCCTGCGAGCCCTGCTTGTCAGACATAAGGACGGAGACGTCTTGATTGGAGAAGCCTGCCGAGGTTAGGCGGTCCACTGCTGTCTCCGCTGCGGCGCGGGTGGGGAAGATAGCGAATGCTGCGGTATTTTTGCCTGCCATGATGTGCTCCTTCTGGAGTTGTGGTGTGTGTGGGAGATTACTGCTTGACGGTGAGCTGGTCGGTAACCTTGTCCTGCCCTGCGATCTCCGCGGCCTTCGCAGCAATCGTCTTTTTCTCCTCTTCGGAGCGGACGGGTCCCTTAAGCGTGACAGCACCGCCAGTGGTGATGATCTTCACGTTGTGGGCGTACATGGAAAGCGATTTGTCAGCGATGAGGGTGCGACGGATCTTCGCGGTCATCTCACGATCGGAGGTGCCATTTGGCTGCTGGTCGGCGGTCTTATGCTGATGTCGATTATGGCCGGAGTTATCCGGCGCAGACTGGGTTGCGGTAGGGGTGTCGCTCTGGGAGTGAAGATAGGGCGAGGTGCCGAGGAGCGGGAGAGCTACGCATGCGAACAGGACATACTTGCGCAGATCTGACATTGATATGTGCATGGGACCCTCATAGTGCTGGCGTGGTAGGAACCCCGGTGTCTTGAAAGCTTCCACATCCAACCAACTCTCTTTCGTTTATGATGAAACTTCCGATCACACTTTTGATCGGGTCAACAGAAAGGATGCAAGCAGCCGGGAGCCTTGTTGCACTGCATGGGAGTGGCAAGTGCGTCAGAATGTGTCACAGAAAAAGGCTGCATGACAGATGCAAGAACTTCCGTGCCGGAAGTTCTTGTCCGTTGAGGCGGAAGGTCAGCGTTGTTTTCGAAGAGTTACAAGCGCCGCCGAGAAGAGGGTCACAGAGGCAACGAGCATGATGAGGATGGCCTCGCGGTAGCCGGACTGGAGGTCCGGGTTGCTCTGGGCTACGTTGTCACGGCATTGCGAGCAGCCCTGTGCATGGGCGGGAAAAGAGCTGCAAAGGAGCAGGATAAGCATAAGTGTGGAACATAGACGGCGCTTCCGCCGTGAGGCGAATAGACGATATAAGCCGGCAGGGCGCGTGAAGGGGCCGGGGCTACTCCTGAAGGTGGAGCGCGCACGGACTTCCGCTCTATGCAAGCTACTGGCCGTATTCGAGCAGGGCAAAGAGAAAGATCCAGAAGACACCCATGGAGTGCCAGTACCAGGCGGAGCAGTCAACGAGGATCTGGCGGGACTCGAGAGTGCGCACCGTCTTGAGGCCGATAAGCGCGGCGATAAGGAAGCCAAGGCCGAAGAGCAGGTGGGCACCGTGGGCACCGGTGATGAGATAGAAGAAGTGCGAGGACGGATTGCCGCGATTGAAGACGTGCTGCACGGCGAGCTGACGCCAGGCAAGCAGCTGTCCCCAGATGAAGAGGCCGCCCAGGAGGATAGAGGCGGCAAGCCAGGGAAGGGTGCGCTTGCGTGTCGGTGAGCCGAGGCCGAACCACTCCTCCATCACGTCGATCTCGCGGAACATGGCGCGGCGGGCAAACTCGACGGTCAATGAGGAAAGGCCAAGGACGAGAGTGTTGAGCCAGAGGACGGTGGGGATCTCGATCGGCAACCAGTTGTTGATCCAGCGATCGTGCGCGTCGAAGTGGCCGGAGTGCTTGGTCACAAAGAAGGTGGAGACGATTGCGATGAAAAACATGAGGTCGCCGGCGAGCGCGAAGAAGACGCCGAGGCGATAGCGCTGCAGACGCTCGCGCGGGCCGCGGGATCCCGTGGGCTGATTCTGCCAGTTCTCGCCCTCGCCACCGCCGCCGGTGTACTTGGGTTCGATGGGTGGCCGGCGGCCGCCGCCGGTGTCACCGTCGTCAATGCGCCGCGGCTTCTGCTCGATATCGCTTGGGTGGTGAAGGATGGCTGGCATGACGGACCTGGCCTTTGGATGATGTTACTCCGGTATGGGTTCCGATGCCCACTGCGGCGCGAACTCGAGCTGCCCGGTTATCGGAGACTGATAGTGGCACGGATCACGGTAGCAGATGATGGATTCGTGTGTGGCGGGCGCCCATTCGAGCGTGGTGCTCTGCCAGGGATTCGGCTTGATCGGATCCTTACTTCGCAGCGAGAGAATGACGTTGACGACCCAGAGCAGCTGGCCGGCGGCAAGCAGCAGGGCACAGCCGGTGATGTGTTTTTCGAGCGGGATGGTGGAGCGAATGAGCGCTCCCGCAGGCCCGGCAATGCCGGTGAGCTGAGCGTAGTGGCGGGGCTCGCCGGCAAGGCCGGTGAGGTGCATCGGAAGAAAGGTGAGATAGGCGAAGATGAACGTCCACCAGAAGTGGATCGTGCCGAGGCGCTCATGCAGGCGCCGGCCGAAGACAAGAGGGAACCAGTAAGCCGTAGCGGCGAAGATGCCGAAGATGGCAGCCATGGCCATGATGAGGTGGAAGTGCGCGACGACGAAGAAGGTGTTGTGGAGATAGGCGTCGAGCGCGGGCTGGGCAAGGATAGGTCCGGTGAGTCCGCCGGTGATGAAGACAGAGACGAAGCCGATGGACCACAGCAGAGGCGTGCGATACATGGGCCGGGAGCGACAGAGGATGACAAGCCAATTGAGCACCTTTGCAGCGGAGGGCAGGGCAATGGCAATCGTGGTGAGCTCAAAAGCGGTGGAGGCGAAGGGATTGAGGCCGGCGACGAACATGTGGTGTCCCCACACGGAGATGCCAAGCAGCCCGATGAGCAGGGTCGTCGCAATCATCATGCGATAACCAGGGATGCGGCGTCGTGTGAAGTTGCCGAGCAGCATCGTGATGAGTCCCATGCCGGGGAGGATGGCGATGTAAACCTCCGGATGGCCGAAGAACCAGAAGAGGTGAAGCCAGAGAAGAGGCGAGCCGTCGCCATGACGGTGTACGACGGTGCCGTTGACGTAGTCGGCCGCGGGAACGAAGAAGCCGGTGGAGAGGTGACGGTCGCTGAGGAGCAACACAATGGCGGCAAAGAGGACCGAGAAGACGAGGATGCTGAGGAGGGCGGCGGTAATCCAGGACCAGACGGTCATGGGCAGACGGGTCCAGGAGAGGCCCTCGCAGCGGCAGCGGGCGACCGTGACGACGGTGTTCACCGACCCGAGCGTTGTGCTGATACAGAAGAGTGCGAGCGAAAGCAGCCAGAGGTCCATGCCAAGCGCCTGGCCGGGACCGGCGTCTGGCAGCGCCGAGAGCGGCGGATAGGCGGACCAGCCACCGATGGGCGAGCCGCCCGGGACAAAGAAGGCACTGAGGAGAACGAGGAAGGAGAGGGCGGTGGTCCACAGGCCGAGGGCGTTGACGAGCGGCAGAGCCATGGTGCGCGAGCCGAGCTGGCCGGGGAGAACAAGATTCGAGAAGCCGGACTGCGGTGCCACCGTCAGCACGAAGAAGACCATGAGCGTGCCGTGCATGGTGACCCAGGCGAGATAGTCCTCGGGCTTGGCTGGACCGTAGAAGGGGATGCCGAGGCCGGGCCAGACGCGGTGTAGCCGCATGCCGATGGAGAGCACCGTGCCTAGACCAACGGCGAGCAGGGAGATGAGGAGATAGCCGAGGCCGATCGTGCGGTGATGGGTGGTGAGGAGGCGGAGCTTCGGTAGGGCGTGCGCAGGGGTGGCGTGGCCCCGGGTTTCGGCTCGCGGCGTCATCGTGCCTCCAACATGCGCTGCTTTTGTAAGAGCCACTGCTGGAACTCCGCAGGAGGGAGGACGCGGAGGTTGGCTTGCATGCGGTAGTGGCCCGCGCCGCACACCTGCGTGCAGAGGATCGCGTAGGTGCCGGGTACCGTCGGTGTGAAGTGGACGTTGAAGAGGTGGCCGGGAACAGCGTTCTGCTTAACGCGCAGCTCAGGGATGGCGAAGCCGTGGATCACGTCAAGCGCGCGGAGGCGAATGTTGACCTCGCGGCCGGCAGGCAGGACGAGCTCGGAGGTGGTGACGTCGTCACGGCCTCGATCGTCCTGCGGATCGATGCCGGCGGGATTGCCCTCCCCGGGCTGCACGAGCTTGGGCCGCGTCTGGCCGAAGGCGGCGTCGGCTCCGGGATACCGGAAGTACCAGACAAACTGCATGCCGATCGCTTCGACCTGCATGGCGGCTGGATCGGCACCGCTGTAGCGACTGCTGGCCCAGAGGCGCTGGGAGTGGATGGCCAGCCAGGTGAACAGGATGGCGATGGCGGCAAAGGGGAGCAATTCTATGCGCCACCGGCGATGCGCCAGCGGCTGCGGATTGCGTGGTTGTTTCGCGAGGATTAGGGCGGAGATGAGGATCACGTGCGCGAGGGCGAGAAGGCCGCTAAGGATGGTGAGATTGAGCAGGAGCGCGCTATCCAGAGCGTGGCCGTGCGCGGAAGCATCCACCGGCAGATACCAGCGGAGAAGAAGCGCAGCTGGTGCGGCAGCGGACACACTTAAACGATACGCCTTGGCGGGTGAGAATGGACCGGTGAGCCAGGCCAAGCAGCAGTTGGAAGTGCGAAGACCGGCTAGCGCGACTCAGGCCGTCCAAGCGGGCGGACGCAGCTGCGGTGACTCCTTCCTGAAAGATCAGGAGTGGCCAACGTGAGGCATGCGCATGCGTCACGAGTCTAGGAGTAGCGCCGCAGCGGAAGACTACCCTCGCGTTCTCCAGGGCTCTTCCAAAGGAGCCAGCGCGCAAGGCTACTCCCGCCGTTCGTTGCCGCGACTTTTATCGTTCTGCGGGAGTAAGATGCTCGCGCTGCGCGAGAGGCAAGTGCCGCGGGCTGTGAGCCTGGATACGGGCTGCCCGCCTCCGCAACGATCTAACCTCCAAAGGAGCAAGCGCATCATGGCGACCACAGCTGCACTGAATCCAGGTACCGGCGAGCATCCCATTCACTTCCGTGCACAATATGACAACTACATTGGCGGGCGATGGATAGCGCCCAGCAGCGGGCAGTATTTCGAAAATACGACGCCGGTAACGGGTGAGGTGCTATGCCGGATTGCGCGGTCAACCGCGGCCGATGTGGATCAGGCCCTGGATGCAGCACACGCGGCGCGCCAAGCGTGGGGGCGGACCTCTCTTTCGGAGCGTGGGCGCATTCTGGAGCGGATCGCGCAGCGGATCGAGGACAACCTGGAGATGCTCGCGACCGTGGAGACGTGGGACAATGGCAAACCAATCCGCGAGACGCTGGCTGCGGATATGCCGTTGGCGGCGGACCACTTCCGCTACTTTGGCGGGGTCATCCGCGCACAGGAAGGCGGCATCAGCGAGATCGACCGCAATACGATTGCGTACCACTTTCACGAGCCGCTCGGCGTGATCGGACTCATCATTCCCTGGAACTTTCCGATCCTGATGGCGGCGTGGAAGCTGGCACCGGCGCTGGCAGCCGGCAACACCGTGGTGTTGAAGCCCGCGGAGCAGACGCCGCTCTCGGTGCTTGTGCTGATGGAGCTGATTGAAGATATCCTGCCGCCGGGCGTGCTGAATATCGTGAACGGCTTCGGCCTGGAGGCGGGCAAACCGCTGGCAAGCAGCCCACGAGTACAAAAGGTGGCGTTTACGGGTGAGACCACCACGGGCCGCCTCATTATGCAGTACGCTGCGCAGAACCTGATTCCGGTAACGCTGGAACTGGGCGGTAAGAGCCCCAACATCTTCTTCGAGGATGTGATGCGTGAGGACGACGCATTCTTCGACAAGGCTCTGGAGGGTTTCGCCATGTTTGCCCTGAACCAGGGCGAGGTCTGCACGTGCCCGTCACGCGCACTGGTGCAGCAGTCCATATATGACCGGTTCATGGAGCGGGCAGTGGCGCGGGTGAAGAGGATCAAGCAAGGCAATCCGCTGGACAAGTCGACCATGGTAGGAGCACAGGCCTCTGGCGAGCAGTTGGAAAAAATCCTGAGCTACATGGATATCGGCCGGCAGGAGGGAGCAAAGATACTGACGGGCGGGCATCGGGCCGACCTGGGCGGTGATCTTGCGGGCGGCTTCTATGTGGAGCCAACCGTGTTTGAGGGCAACAACAAAATGCGCATCTTCCAGGAGGAGATCTTCGGACCGGTCGTCTCCGTTACCACGTTCAAGGACGAAGACGAGGCGCTGGCGATTGCGAATGACACACTCTATGGGCTGGGTTCGGGAGTGTGGACGCGCGACATGAATCGAGCCTTCCGGATGGGCCGCGGGATCCAGGCAGGACGTGTGTGGACGAACTGCTATCACCTGTACCCGGCACATGCGGCGTTCGGTGGATATAAGCAGAGTGGCGTGGGACGTGAGAATCACAAGATGATGTTGGAGCACTATCAACAGACAAAGAACATGCTGGTGAGCTATAGCCCGGATGCCATGGGTTTCTTTTAGCAACGGCGGAGGCAGCGTGGACGAACGCAGCGCGGCAGCGGTTTTGCCTCGCCGCTGCGTTCGTTCTGTTCCGTG
>CAXTSF010000050.1:13521-16123 GCA_964246865.1 uncultured Terriglobus sp. | reverse complement strand
GACTTTCGCAGTGATGCGACTCTGGCACGGTTTGGCTTTGAGCTGGGCTGGCTGAGCATGCAGCAGGCGCAGCCGGTGGCATGGCTGCCCGGCGATGAGTTCGAAGCGGCGCGAAAGAAGAGCCAGCGATAGAAGAGCATTGCGATGGTCTTCATGGGCCCGCAGACCAGGGCATGAGAGCCTCACCCTCGTGCGAGACCGTCGTAATCCGGCGCTGCTCTTCGTGTGACTTCGTATAATCGCCGGAGATGGTGAATGGAACGATGCAAGGTTTGGACGGGCGCCTGGCGCTGATTACGGGTGCATCCCAGGGGATCGGGCGCGCATGCGCACTGGAGCTTGCCGCGGCAGGAGCGACGGTGGTGCTGGCGGCGCGCAACGAGGCGAAGCTGGCCGAGGTAAAGGCGGAGATTGAGGCATCTGGCGGCAGGGCTGAGAGCTACGCCCTGGATGTTGCGCGCGAGGACTCGATCCGGAGCGTGGCGAAGGAGATCATTGCAAAGCTGGGTCCGGTGCACGTGCTGGTGAACAATGCCGGGATCACGCGCGACGGCCTGGCGCTTCGCATGAAGCTGGCCGACTGGAGCGACGTGCTGCAGACCAATCTGACCGGCACGTTTCTGCTGACCCAGGTGCTGCTGCAGCCGATGATGAAGGGCCGCTGGGGACGGATCATTAACATCACCAGTGTTGTGGGCCAGACAGGCCAGGCGGGCCAGGCCAACTACGCCGCATCAAAGGCGGGCGTGATCGGCATGACAAAGTCGCTCGCCCGCGAGTTTGCCAGCCGCGGGATTACGGTAAACGCGGTGGCTCCGGGCTACATCGAGACGGCCATGACGGCCGTGCTCAACGAAGAGCAAAAGAGCGCCATGCTGGCCGTGGTGCCCCTTGGCCGGCCCGGTACCGATGTCGACGTTGCTAAGGCCGTGCGCTTCCTGGCAAGCGAGGATGCAAGCTACATCACCGGTCACACGCTGGACGTGAACGGTGGCCTTCATATGGCCTGAGCAACAGATGGGGAGTTCGTTTGAAGATTGGATATTTGCATGGCAGGAGCCCGCTGAACCGGGATCTGATTCCCGAGTTGACGCGCAGGCTGGCGCCGCAGCACCAGCTTCTGGCATGGAACAGTGCAGATCCGGCACCGGCTTCGGATTTTGAGGTCATCGTCGCGCAGGGTGTGGTCTCGCGCGAGGCGATGCGGTCTCAGCCGAGGCTGCGCCTGATCCAGATGGTCTCAGCCGGGTACGACGGGGTCGATGTGGACGCCGCAAACGAGCTTGGCATTCCCGTTGCCGCGGCACCGTCAGACAGGACCGGCAACGCGATCTCCGTGGCAGAATGGGCCATCGCGCTTATGTTGACGGCGTCTCGCGATCTGAACCGGATGCTTCGCTCCGTGCACGACCGCTCGGTGGAGGTGCCTGTCTTTGCGTGGGCCCTGTCCGGCAAGACGGTATGTATTGCGGGCTTCGGCAGGATCGGCCGGCTTATCGCGGAGCGGCTGCACGCCTTTGGCATGCGCATCGTCGCCACCGTTGGGCGGAACAGCGATGTGCCGGCGTACGTGCAGGCCTTCCCCGCGAACCAACTTGCGGCGGCCACGGCCCAAGCGGATTTCGTGGTGCTCTGCATGCGGGCGGATAAAGAGAACGAGGGTCTCTTCGATGCCCGGGCGCTACATGCGATGAAGCGGGGCGCGGTGCTGATCAACATCGCACGCGGATCGCTGGTGGACGAGGCAGCGCTCGCCGCCGCTATCCGCTCCGGTCAGATCTCGGCGGCGGGACTGGATGTGCTGCAGCACGAACCGGCTCCAGCGGATGACCCGCTGCTTGCACTGCCGCAGGTGCTGGTGACGCCTCACATCGCGGGTGCAACCGACATCATGCTGGAGGGAACGCTGGCCTACGTCAACGACGCCATCGACGCCTTTGTGCGTGGCGAGGAACCGGCATGCGTGGTCAACCAGCCGCGCGCGCTGCATGCCCTGATGCAGTAGGCTGCTTGTGACGGTCTCCAGGGGGTTCAGCGGCATGCGGGTACACAGGGTCATTCTTACGGCGGTAGCAGTCGCCTGCTGCAGCACAGGCATGCGGGCGCAGCACGATCACGGTGCGATGGCGGCCATGGCCGGCAGCACAAAGGCCACCATGGGAACGGCTGTGCGCTATGCCAGCGGGACCGAAACGGCGAGTGCCGAGCTGTTTCTGCCAACCGGCGTGCCGAAAAAAGCGACGCAGCCGGCCGTCATCCTGATCCACGAGTGGTGGGGACTGAACGACTGGGTGCGCGAGCAGGCGCGCGACTACGCCGCGAGCGGCTATGTGGTGCTGGCCGTAGATCTGTACCGCGGAAAGGTGGCGACCGACCCCGACACCGCGCATGAGCTTTCACGCGGTCTGCCACATGACCAGGCGCAGCGCGACCTCAATGGCGCGTACAAATACCTGACACAGCGCAAGGACGTGGGCGCTTCCGGCAAAGTGGGCGTCGTCGGCTGGTGCTTCGGGGGTGGCCTTGCGCTGGAGTTTGCAATTGCGCAGCCGAACCTGGCGGCGGTGGTGGTGAACTATGGCGCACTGCCGACGGATACCGG
>CAXTSF010000050.1:3663-13511 GCA_964246865.1 uncultured Terriglobus sp. | reverse complement strand
CTGAAGAAGATTAACGCTCCGGTGCTGGGGAACTTTGGCGCGCTGGACAAGGGTATAACGCCGGATGCGGTCTCAGCCTTTGAGGCGCAGATGAAGGAGCTCGGCAAGAGCGTCGACATCAAGGAATACGCGGATGCGGGCCATGCCTTCGAGAACCAGAACAATACAAAGGGCTATAACGCCGCCGATGCTGCCGATGCGAAGGCCAGAACAAAAGCCTTTCTCTTTGCGAAGCTGAGCTGAAGGAGTGCCGCTCGCCCGTGGGCAACGGTTGCTGCAGGGCGTGTACTCCGGTCTGTTACGAATCCGCAAAGGTTCGCCGAAGCGCCGGCCCGGTGCAGATTCCGCTTGCCAGTGCCGGAGAGCGCCGATAGCTTGTCTTCAATGGCTGACATGCACATGATGACACTACCGGCAGCTGCGCCGGCCAAGGCACCGGAGCCCGCGGCAATGAATATCGGTACGACGATCCGCGGATACCGCCTGCAGAAGGGCATGTCGCAGGGCGACATCGAAAAGCGCACGGGCCTGCTGCGCTGCTATCTGTCACGCGTGGAAAACGGCCATACGGTGCCGTCGCTCGACACACTGCAAAAGATCGCGGGCGCTCTGGATCTGCCGTTGAGTCAGTTCTTCGCCGAGGAACTGGTAAGCCGTGAGCTGCCGCAGCTCAATTTGTCCGAGGACGAGATACGCTTTCTCACGCAGATCCAGAGATACAGCGCGCACCTCTCCGAGAGCGATCGCAAGCTGCTGCTGGCCATGGTGCGCAAATTTGCGCAGACCGCGCTGACCTAAGCGAAACCCCTGCTTTATCGCATGTGCGCGATACCGTAGCCCAGCAGCACCATCAGCAGAAGGCCCGCGGCGAAGGTCACCTTCTGCCGCTGCAGGTAGCGCTTCCGGCCGCTGGTCATCCGAGGCAACAGGGGCAGGCCGAGCGCGAGCCCGCTGATCAGGCCGCCGATGTGCGCCGCGTTGGAGATGCGCACATTCGGCAGAGGGAAGCTGCCGAGATGGACGTACTGCGTGGCGTTCAGGCCAATGCCAAGGAAGAGATTGAGACCGGCAAACTGCAGCACGGAGCGACGCAACTGCTTCAGGTGTTCCGGCGCAATGCTTGGCTCGCCATTGCGCGGACGGGATAGCTCCTTGTTGGAAAAGAGCACAATGAGAATGCCGGCGATGCCAAAGACAGCACCGGAGGCACCGGCCTCCACTGAGCTGAACTCCTGAAGCGCAACACCGACCGCCACCGACAGCAGATTGCCCGCGGCTCCCGTGAGCAGGTAGACCGCGAGCGTGCCTAGAAAACCGAGAAGCGGCTCGCCAAACAGGCCGAGATTCCAGAGGCACCACATATTGAGCGCAAGGTGCAGCAGACCAACGTGGAGAAACATGGCCGTGACAATGCGCCACCACTCGCCCTGAAGGACGAGGTCGGTGTTGCACGCGCCAAAGCGCAGGAGATCGAGCGGCGTTGGATCGCGCGGGTCAGCCCCTGCATGCCACATGGCCAAAAAAGCCAGGACATTCAGCGCAATGAGGAGGTACGTCGCGGGCGCGGAGATGACGGTGCGCCAACCGCGGGAGCGTTGCCTTCCGGCAACCGGAACAGCGGCACCAGCGACCTGGTCGGTGCCTTCCGCAGGCACGGAGACAACGTTGGAAGATTCTGTGGATGACATGGTGTGCCGGCACTGCGGGCATTTGTGCTCTGCGAAGAGCCTAGCAGAAGCGCCTCAGGCGCGATTCCGCGTGTGGGCAAGCCGCTGCTGCATGGTGCTCGAGATCAGATGCGGCACAGGCGTTGCGATCGCGACGGCGATCCAGGCGAGCACGGAGAAGAATAGACCCCCGACCGCGGCCGACTGCAACGAGAGAGCAAACGTGATGTGCGGCGCATGTACGTAAGCCAGAGGCATCTGCCCCCACGGTTCACGCCGGAGCAGCGCCGTCGCCAGCAGAAAGGCGAAAAAGGAAACCGTGAAGACCGCCATGAGGACAACATCAATGGTGCGATGCAGCCGTCCGCGAGCACGGCAGTGGGTGCACTCTGCAAGATGGCGCTCATAGTCCACGCGCACCGATGGATCCAGCGTGGAAAGATCGTAACGCCAGCCCGACAGAATATCGCCAACGACCTGATCCGAGCAGCCCTCAGGCGTGCCCAAAGCAGATACGGCGAGACCGTGATTGCTCACGTCGTCGAGGAAGCGTACAGAACCACCGGCAGAACTCGTCTTAGTCACTTCGGACATTCTACTAACTTTGACTGTCAGACACCAGGAACGGATGCACCATCCGCATCTCCCCGGTCAAGAGGAGGGGCGATTACAGGCAGAGGCTCTCCATCGGGGCTGTCTGCGGTGCGAGCAGAATCCGGTTCCCCAATAGGCTGAGCCGGTCGCCAATGGCGCTCTCGGCGGCCAGGCGTGCCAGTTCCGGAAGATTGTTGCTCTCTGACAGGTGCGCCAGGACCACATAGGCCGCGCCGCCGTCATAGTCGCGCGTGAGGAACTCCGCCGTGGCGGCATTGGACAGGTGACCGACGCGCGAGAGAACACGCTGCTTGACGCTCCACGGGTAAGGGCCGTCACGCAGCATCTCGAGATCGTGATTGGACTCCAGCATCAGCATGTCGCAGTTGCGCAGAGCCAGCTTTACATTCGGCGGCATGTAGCCGAGATCGGTCGCGAAGCCAATCCGGATCCCATCTGCCTCAAAAACAAAGCCGCAGGGATCGGCCGCATCATGCGGGATGGTGAAGGGCGTGATGTCGATGTCGCCGATGGCGAGATGATGTCCGGCGCGGAAAAACTCGACCGCGGGCAGGGTGCTCGGGTCCCCCTTGATGAGAGAGGCGCTGTCATCGCAAAGATCTTCCGTGGCCGCAGCCTGGGGGGCGCCGTCCGGGTCCGCGGTGGCACTGAGAGACACGCCCTCAGCCGTCATCTCGAAGTCAGGGTCGAGCGTCGCGGCGAAGAAGTTCTCCGCGGGCTCGTCCTCGCTCCTGGACGGGTCAATCGCAATCTGATGCGCGAGCGCCTGTGCATCCAGCCGCTCCTGCTTCTCCCGCTGCAGCTTCTCAAGCCATTGCTTATAGCTGAGGGTGGTGCGCGGGGTCATCTGCCGCACCCACGCGCGATGCGTTGCCTCTGTGAAGTAAACCGGGATGCCAAACCTGCGCGCCAGCACAGGGAGGCCGCTCACATGGTCGGCATGTTCGTGGGTGATCAGGATGGCGTCGAGACTGTGCGGGTCTTCGCCGGCCAGGCTCATGCGCCGCATCAGTTCGCGGCAGGAAAGCCCCGCGTCGACCAGAATGCGTGTCCGGCTGGAAGACACGACCGCGCTGTTGCCTTTCGATCCCGAGGCGAGCACGGTGAGACGCATCATGGTGCCTAGTTTACCGGTTAGTAACGGTCATGGCGAGAATCAAGATGGTACACAGATCGGCATAGGGCAACACCGCGCCTAGACAGCCGGCGCCTCGCGAAGTGGCGCAAGAAACTTCACCGTGCTCCGCATGACGACCTGGTCCCGCTGATTCAGCGTCAGGGTAAAGATGGTGACGAGGCCGAGCTCGGGCCGCTTCTGGGACCGGCGCAGGCCGACCACCTCCGTCTCTGTCCGGAGTGCATCGCCCGGGCGGACCGGTTCGGTCCAGCGGATCTCCTCCACACCGGCACCAATCATGCCGCCGTGGACATGGATGGTATCCACACGCAGCCGCATCACGATGGCTGCGGTAAGCCAGCCGGAGGCAGCCAACCCCTTGAAGAAGGTGCTCTTGCCGGCGGCCTCGTCCAGGTGAAAGGGCTGCGGATCGTACTTTTCAGCGAACTCGGTAATCTCCTGCGCGGAGATCTTAATGGAGGCAGCCGAGGTAAACTTCTGGCCGAGAAAGAAGTCCTGAAAATACAGATCAGCGGGCATGGTATCGGTCTCCCGAAGGGCAACGGAGCATAAGGGTGAAGTCTACCAAAGGCGGAGCGATGCGAACCCCTGCCCCGGCCCTTGCAAGCAGAGCGGCACGAATCCGTTCAGCTGCCGACTGCCTGAAAGCCGTAGGTCTCATACCGGGTCTCAAGTTTGCCGCCACGCACTGTACAGACGGTGAAGCCCTCGGGCGTGCCCATGCGCACACCCTTCCACCAGTTGCCGGAGACGGCACCGCCCGTGATGTATGGAATACCCTGCCATTCCACACGTTCATGGATGTGGGTGTGGCCCTGGAGGACACCCAGAACATGGTGCCCCTCAAAGAGCGGCAGCACCTGCCAAGCGTTGCTGACCGACTCGCCGTGATGGGCCGGCGGTGACGTTGGCACGGGCACATAGCTGCTGAAGGCCGTGACGAGCGGGATGTGGACGGAGACGATGACCGGTTGTGCCGCGGGCACTTTCGCCAGGTCCCCGGCCAGCCAGCTCAGCTGCCCGGCGTCGATATGGCCCTCGTACGCGCGGTCCGGGGTGAAGCCGATGGAGTCGAGCACGATGAAGTGCACTCCCTTGTGATCGAAGCTCTGGTACAGCTTGCCGATGCGCTCCTGAAAGACAGCCTTGCCGTACTGTGGATCGCCCGGCGACATACCGCTGCCGGGATAGAGACCGATCACATCATGATTGCCAATGGTGTGGTAGGTCTTGAGGCCGAGCTGTTGCTCGGTCTCGGCGTACAGGTCGTAGAGCTGCATCGAGCGCGACTTGGGCACACCGAGGCCGTCAAAGATGTGGTCGCCACCCTGGATCGCAAAGTCCGCGTGCAGGGTGCGCGCGTGTTTGAAGGCCATGCTGCAGCCCTGAGCCGCGTTCAGCTCGGGCTGCAGGTGCGTGTCGGTCAGAAAGAGAAAGGAGAACGCCTCGGGGTGTCCTTCGATGGCGGCCTGCCCGGTGCGTGGCAGCATGGACGCCATGGCGGTGCCCGCTGCGGCGGCGAGGAAGTGGCGGCGCGAGGTGCGGCTCATGCGTGAAGGGTACGACACTGCGATAACAGCCTGCTATGCTGCACACGCATGTTTGCCTCCCATCCACACGCAGCGTTCTGGCTGGACGTAATCGACCGTGCGGCCAAGGTGGCAGCAGTGATCATCGGAGGCTATGGGCGTTCTGGAACCATCGCATGCGCCGCACCTATGCTGAGCGCTTAGAACTTCGGATCGAAGCGAAAGCCATTCTTGGCACTCAGGATTGCTGGATCATCGGCGTGAGCGCAAAAAACATCGGCAGTTCCCTCATTCATCTCGGCAGTACACGCATTTGCCGAATCGTCTCTCTTTCCGATATTCCGGAAGATCTGGTAGTGGACAGCTTCGATGTGTTCACGGAGGAAGAGACGATTGAGTCCGGAGAGAGCGTTCAGGAGGAGCTCTTTTTTCGAGCGGATGACGTTTCCCGGCTCGGTATACTCAGGTTAGAGCTTGTGGTGGACGCCGGTAAAGACAGCCAGTACCGGTGGCGAGCGAACCGTATGGTCGCATTGGAGTTGTATCATGACAATCCTTCAGAGATTTCGCACAACGCCGAAGACGAAGATCGATCGGAATGAGACGAAGCGGCTTCGTGATGAGGTTGAAGCGACTCGTACGCGAGCGACACAGCGGTCGGACTCACACTTGCGCGCGGATAGTTCCACGAAGGTGGTCGAGTCCGATAGGAAATCTTCCGAGTAGTCTTCAGCATCGACGCAGTCTGGACACATTTTGTGTAAGTCGAGAGGACGAATCCCATGCACACACGCCGTGATTTCCTGGCCCGTACCGCCGTTGTCGCAGCCGGCACCACGCTTGGTCTCCATGCCTGGCCGGCCTTCGCAACGCCACTCGGCCTGCCCTTGGGTCTTCAGCTCTACTCCGTACGCGAGATGCTCGCGAAGGATTACGCGGGAACGCTGAAACAGCTCGCCGGCATCGGCTACAAGGAGGTAGAGTCAGCCGGATTCTTCGGGCACCGGGCCGCAGAGGTGAAGGCAGCTCTCACGGCAGCCGGGCTCACCATGCCGAGCTCGCACTATCCCGCCACCGCGCTTGCCGCTTCGCTCGACGAGGCGATCCCCTTCAACCAGGCGCTCGGGGTGCGCTACATCGTCTGCGCCTTCCCTGCCCTCAAACATCCGGAGCGGGTGAAAGGCACGTCGCATCGTGAGCTGGTGGAGAGCTTCACGATGGACGACTACCGCTGGAATGCAGAGCAGTTGAACACCTGGGGCCGCAAAGTGAAAGCCGCGGGCATGCAGCTCGCCTACCACAATCACACGATGGAGTTCACGCCGCTGGAGGGTACCACTGGTTTCGACGAGATGCTCCGCCTCACCGATCCGGAGCTTGTCAGCTTCGAGATGGACTGCGGCTGGGTGAGCGTTGGCGGAGGTGACCCTGCCGCACTGCTGAAGAAGTATCCCTCACGCATCTCCATGCTGCATATCAAGGACTTCAAGCCTTCGGATAAGCCGTACTCTCGCGTGAACCTGCCGGAGGCTGCGGAGCTCGGCAAGGGCAACGTACAGTTCAAGCCAATCTTTGCGGCCTCCGCCGAGGCCGGCCATGTGCGGCACATGTTTGTGGAGCAGGAGGCATACGACATACCACCGCTCGATGCCCTGCGCATCGACGCGCAATACATGCAGGCGATCCGCTCCTAAAGCGCGAACGTGATCGAAGCTTCAACGCGACCGGAAGCGGTTGGCCCGGCTAAACTCCTCGCGCAGCTCGGGCGTGCGCAGGTTCTCCCGCAGGTGCGCGAGACGCTGCTCCAGAGCAAGCAGCGTTGCAGCAATCGGAGCCTCGTTCGAGAAGGCGATATCGCGCCACATGCTGTATGGGCTTGCGCCCAGGCGGGTCATCTCCCGCAGCGCGCGGCCGCCGATCGCACGCAGGTCCGGTGCGTCTCCGAAGCGGTCCTCCAGCATAGCGGTCAGCGCGGTGGAGAGCATCTGCGGCAGGTGGCTGACCCACGCGCACATCTCATCATGGCGCTCCGGTGCAAGATCGAGTACGTGCGCGCCGAAACGCCCTACCCAGGCACGCCATTCCGTTTCAATGGCGGTCAGCGGGTGCATCGGCGTAAACAGCCACGGTGCCCCGCGGAACAGCCCCGCCTCCGCGTGCGCGGCACCGCTGCTCTCCTTGCCGGCCATAGGGTGCCCCGGCAGAAACTGACCGGGCAGCAGATCTCCTGCGAGCCGCACAACCTCCACCTTGGTGGATCCCGTGTCCGTAACCAGCTGACCCGCGCGGAGCAAGGGTGCGATCTGCCGAAGTGTCGCAAGGATAGCAAGCACCGGGACCGCAAGCACGATCACATCGGCCTGTGCAAAGGCCTCCCGCCGCTCCTCCGGCGTACGTGCTGCCACGCGGATAGCACCGGAGTTGAGCGCATGCTGCAGTTCATCGCCGCTGACGTCGATCCCGGTGATGCCACCGGCAAAACCGGCCTCGCGCAGGGCGAGGCCGGCCGACGCACCGATGAGGCCGGTGCCTACAATGGTGACCTGGTTCAAGCAGGGCCCAGGTGCTGGGCGAGGAAGGCGAGGGTACGCTCTTCCGCAAGCCTGGCTGCATCCGGAACATACGCGCTCGGGTCGGCATCGCGGTTGAAGGCATGGCCCGCATCGCTGTACACGTACAGCGGAAGATCCGGGTGGGCCGCCTTCACCTTCTCGATGACCTCGTGCGGGATGTGCTCGTCCTTGCCGCCGACGTGGAGCATCACCGGCGCTTTGGGCTGCTCCTCGGCGAAGTTCCCGATGGCACCGGGGTAGTAGCCAACGGCGGCATCCACCTTCAGCCGCGTCGCCGCGAGCCAGGCGAGGCTGCCACCGAAGCAGAAACCGACGACACCGACCTTTGTGTGCGTTGCCGTGCTGAGCCATTGCACCGCCGCATCCACATCCTCGACGGACTTGTCCATCTGAATACCCTTGGCGAGCCGCATTGCCTCGGCCCAGCCCTCTTGGTCGTAGTGGAGGTTGACGCCCTTCTCCTGCCGGTCAAATGTTTGTGGCGCAATCACCAGATAGCCTTGCTTCGCATACCGGTCCGCAACCGACTGGATGTGCGCGTTGACCCCAAAGATCTCCTGCAGCAGGACAAGCGCTGCCTTCGGCTCCCCCGCCGGTCTGGCCACATAGGCCTCGAGCTCCACATCATCACTTGCGGTCAACTTTACCCACTCACTCATGCCTTCTCCTCTTGCTGCCTAACGCGTGTTGCTCTTAAGCCCAGACTACCGGCAGATGCGGCTCAGGCGACTGTTCTGCCCACCACGGGCGCGAGCTGGCGTAGTTGCGCCATCAGCTCCATCAGCTGCTGCGGGTAGAGCGACTGCGCTCCGTCGCTCATGGCCTTGTCCGGATTGGGATGCATCTCCATCAGGAGACCGTCCGCACCGGCAGCTACCGAAGCCATCGCCATGGCCGGCACAAACTCACGCTTGCCCACGCCGTGCGACGGATCGCCAAAGACGGGAAGGTGCGTCAGCTTCTTAAGCACCGGAATCGCGCTGATGTCCATCGTGTTACGTGTGTACGTCTCGAAGGTACGGATGCCACGCTCGCAAAGCATCAGGTCATAGTTGCCTCCGGCGAGGATGTACTCGGCAGAGAGCAGAACCTCCTCGATCGTGGCCGAGATCCCACGCTTCAGCAGCACCGGCTTGCGCACGTGGCCCAGTTCGCGCAATAGATTGAAGTTTTGCATGTTGCGCGCGCCCACCTGGAAGCAGTCGATATAGGGCAGCATCGGTTCAATCTGCGAGATCTCCATCACCTCCGTGATCACGAGCAGACCACTCTCGTCCCCCACCTCACGCAACAGCTTCAGACCCTCGATACCCATGCCCTGGAAGGAGTAGGGCGAGGAGCGCGGCTTGTATGCGCCGCCGCGCAGGAACTGCGCACCCGCGGCCTTCACCTGCTGAGCGGAAAGCCGGATCTGCTCACGCGATTCCACCGAGCACGGGCCGGCCATGATCGTAATCTCGTTGCCGCCCACCACAACGCCGTTGCTGAAGGTGATCTTCGTGCCATCCGGGCGGAAGGAGCGCCCGGCCAGCTTGTAAGGGGAAGAGATGCGGTAGGCGTCCTGCACACCGCTCAGTACCTGGAACTCCACGATGTCGAACTGCTGCGGATTGCCCACGCCGGCCAGCATCATCTGTCCTGCGCCACTGGTGCGGTGCACATCAAATCCGAGCTCCACCATGCGCTCGATCACGCTCTGTATCTGCTCATCGCTCGCCGTGTCTTGCATCACCACAATCATGTCTGTGCTGTCCTCTGCCCTGCCTCGTGCTTCCAGCTCTGAAGGGCCTTGCTCAATCGTTCGGGAACCGGTCCTGTTGCTCAACACACATCCTAGGCAGCCGGTGTCCGCCGCTGCAGCGAGCGCATCACGTCCATCACGCGCTCATAGATCACAAGCAGCTCCGCATCGGGCAGCGGGCCGTGATTCACCGACCGCACATGCGCAAAAACGGCCTGCTCGCGGTCCGGCTCATAGATGGCCGCACCCACATGCCGCTTCAGCTCGCCGATCGCGATGGCGGCCTGTGCCCGCTCGCTGATCAGCCGGACGATCTCCTCGTCGAGCTTGTCGATCTTTTGCCGCCAGTCCCCGATCTCCATCTATCGTTCTCCTGTTTCCTTGACAGCATAAACGGGTTCGAAAGAGCGAACGCGGCGGGCGCAACGGGCCGCAACGCACGCCAGGCCGGCGTCGCATCTGCCTTGCTCACGCTTCATTGTTTTAAGGCACGCACGAACTCTCCAACGGCCTCCGCCTCCCGCCCGGGCTCGCTCTCCTCGATCAGCTGCACGATAGCGCTGCCGATGACGGCGGCATCGGCAG
>CAXTSF010000050.1:1069-3653 GCA_964246865.1 uncultured Terriglobus sp. | reverse complement strand
ATGGGCAGCACTGTGAACTGGCGCAGGCGTGCCACCAGCGACGCGGCATCGGAGGCGACCTCACTCCGCGTACCGGTGATGCCGGTGCGGGAGATCGCGTAGATGAACCCCTGGCTGTGCTCGGCGATCGCGCGCAGACGAGCATCGGGGCTGGTGGGCGCGGCGAGAAAGATCGGCGCCAGGTCATGCTCGCGCATCGCTTCGAGGTACTCCGCCGCCTCCTCGACGATCATGTCCGTCAGCAGGACGCCATCCGCGCCGCTGCTTTGCGCGGCCGCGCAGAAGGCACGCATGCCCATGCGCACCACCGGATTGAGATAGCTGAAGATCACAATGCCGGCGCCCGGACGCGCCTCGCGAATGCGCTTTGCGAGGGTGAGGACGTCGCTCAGGCGGACACCGCGGGCCACGGCGCGCTCACTCGCGCGCTGGATCACGGGGCCGTCGGCCAGCGGATCGCTGAAGGGCACCCCAAGCTCGAGCACGTCGGCGCCGTTGTCCAGCGCGGCAAGCGCGATGGCGTAGGTGGCTTCGAGCGACGGATCACCGGCGGTGAGATAGACGACGAGGCCGGGTGGATGCGGGAATCTAATCGGCAAGTCAGTTCCCTCCAGACTCTGTTACCAAAACATGCCGGCAATTTACACAACAATGCAGAGATCCCACTGCAACCAGGGTTGAGGGTGAGAGGAACCAGTCGGCGTAGGCGCTGGATGTGAACACGTTCAGGGTACTTTTACAGTCCACATCGCTGCTCACCGCGTACCTCGGTTTTCCGCATGCACCGGCGCTGCACCGCCAAGATGAAGCTCCCGGCTGATGATGCCCATATCCTTATCGCCGCGACCGGAGAGGTTGACCATGATGCGCTTGCCCCTGCCCATCTTCGGCGCGAGTTTGATCGCCTCCGCTACGGCGTGCGCGGTTTCAAGCGCGGGCACGATGCCTTCTGTACGCGAGAGGACCTTGGTGGCGTCGAGCGCCTCGTCATCGTTGGCGGAGGTGTACTCGGCGCGGCCAAGATCGTGCAGCATCGCGTGCTCCGGACCCACGGAAGCGTAATCGAGGCCGGCGCTGACGGAATGTGTGAGCGCCACCTGGCCTGCGTCGTTCTGCAGCACGTAGCTGTAGGTGCCTTGCAGCACTCCGGGCAGGCCACCGCCGGCCTTTTGAAAGCGTGCCGCGTGATCGCCGATCCCATTGCCGCGTCCTCCGGCTTCCACACCGATCAGGCGGATCTGCTCGTCCGGAATGAACTCATAGAACGCACCGATCGCGTTGGAGCCGCCGCCAACGCAGGCCACGATGGCATCCGGCATCGCTCCCACCTGCTCGGCAAACTGCTGCTTCGCCTCCACGGAGATCACGCGGTGGAAGTCGCGCACCATCGTCGGATACGGGTGCGCTCCGAGCGCGGAGCCAAGGATGTAAAAGGTCGTGCGGACATTGGTAACCCAGTCGCGCATGGCCTCATTGATCGCGTCCTTGAGCGTGGCGGAGCCCGAGCCAACACCGCGCACATCCGCGCCCAGCAGCCGCATGCGGTAGACGTTCAGCTCCTGCCGCCGCATGTCCTCATCGCCCATGTAGATGATGCACTCCAGCCCGAAGAGCGCGCAGATGGTGGCGGTCGCAACGCCGTGCTGGCCCGCGCCTGTCTCAGCGATGATGCGCTGCTTGCCCATGCGGCGGGCAAGCCGGCCTTGCCCGAGCGCGTTGTTGATCTTGTGTGCGCCGGTATGCAGCAGGTCTTCGCGCTTCAGCCAGATCTCCGCCCCGCCAAGCTGTTCCGTGAGCCGCTTTGCGAAGTAGAGCGGCGTCGGGCGGCCACAGTAGCTGTGCAGCAGGCCGGCCAGTTCGCCCTGGAAGGCCGGGTCCGCCTTCGCTTCGATGTAGGCCTGCTCCAGCTCCAGCAGAGCGGCCATTAGCGTCTCCGGCACATAGCGGCCGCCGTAGGCACCGAAGCGTCCGTTGCCGATACCTGCCGTTGTCTTCGGCTCAGCTTCCACCACTTCCAGTACAGCCATGCTCTTCTCCTGGTTTCTCTTCGAACAACGCTGAAACTTTGAACAACGCTGAAAACGGAAAAGCCCCGACCTCATCTTACGGTCGTGGCTCCGGTAAACCTGCCTGCTTCTGGTTTGTCGCCGGATCTAAACACGCCACGAGGATGCCGCCCCTGGAGACCAGTGGCGGTGCATCGTGGACCAGAGATTGGGCATGTGCATCATCCTCAACAGAGTACACCTGCCTGCGGGCGGACATAGAGGGGTTGCTTCGGGAAGCCCTTGCTCAGGCTGAAAGCCACATCCGTGCGCGGAGCTCATTCCGATCAAACCCGGCAACGCCAAATCGCGTCTATTTGCTGGAATACCGGAGGCGAAGATCATGAAGTTCAAAGGCATCGCACGATCGTTGGCCATGGTTGGCCTGCTTGCAGCACCGCTTGCGAGCCTGGCCCAATCCTCGCAGAGCGAGCACGACCGGGCTCGCGCGGAGCAGAATGCCTACGACAAGCAGCACCACAATACCGCGAAGACCGTGGGCGGGTCGGCGGCCGGAGGTGCCCTGATCGGCGGCCTGC
>CAXTSF010000050.1:0-1059 GCA_964246865.1 uncultured Terriglobus sp. | reverse complement strand
CCGTTCCCTGCGCGCGCCGTTTCCCTGAAGCGCTGCAGCTGTGCTCGAGCCTTGCGGCCCGGGGCCGCCTCGACGCCACTTACGACGTCTATGCCCCAGGGCCGCATTGCTGTTACCGCGACTGCCACGTTCTCCGCATGCAGGCCGCCGGCTACTATCCAGCGCACAGATCTGCCGGCGGGCATAGCCGCTTGAGCGGCAGCCCAATCGAAGCTCCGGCCTGTGCCGCCGCTCTCCGATGCGGTTCGCGAGTCAATCAGGATTGCGTTCGCGCAGCCACTTTCGATGACCTCTTCCGCCTGCGCTCGAAAACTCGCCGCCTGTTCACTGCCGGCGCGGTCCGTCCACCACGGCAGCACCTGGATCAGGCGAGCCCGCGGAAGACGCAGAGCAGCCATGCCGGAGTGCACCCGCCGCAGCAATGAGAGATCCAGGGGACCATGCAGCTGCGCACCGGTAAGGCCGCAGCTTTCCACCGTCTCCAGAACCTCGGCGGCACTCGTCGTCGTAAAAACGCCGATGCGCTCAAGAGAAGGGGGCAGAGAAGGCGTAATCTGCGCTACGTGCGCAGCCGACACGGTCCGCTTCCCCGGAGCAAACACAAATCCAACGGCATCCGCGCCGAGGCTGGACGCAAGCAGGCAATCGTCGAGATTCGTGTTGCCGCAAATCTTGATCCACATGGCTCGGTCAACTCACGGGCTGGGACGCAGCCACAGGAGCGGCGGCAAGCATCGCCTCCAGCGCGCGTCCCGGATCCGGCGCACGCATCAACGCCTCGCCGATCAGGAATGCGTCATAGCCCGCGGCGCGCATGCGGGCTATGTCGGAGGCGGTGTGCATGCCGCTCTCCGCAACCCGGATCGCATCGGCGGGCATGAACTGAATCAATCGCTCCGCCTCACGTGTATCGACGGCGAAGGTCCGCAGATCGCGGCAGTTGACACCATACATTTCACACTGGAGGTGGGCAACACGCAGCAGCTCTTCGTAGCTGTGCACCTCGCAGAGCACATCGAGTTCCGCCCGCTGGGCCGCTCCTCGCAAACGGACCAGCTC
>CAXTSF010000049.1:0-16192 GCA_964246865.1 uncultured Terriglobus sp. | reverse complement strand
GCTCCAAAGGTCATGGTGCCAAGGCAGAAGGGACTCACGCGTAGGCCGGAGCGGCCGAGTGTCAGGTATGAGTTCAGTGGCATGCGTATTTGCTCCTTTTCCAGATTGGAGTGTTCTGGCTTAATCGGCGCACCATGCATTGTTAGAATCCAATGTATGCAGCCGACGCAACTGCGCAATGTCGACCTGAACCTGTTGCTTCCCCTGAAAGCGCTGCTGCACGAGCGGAATGTGACGCGCGCGGCGGAGCGGGTCCACCTGAGCCAGTCCGCCATGAGCCGTGCGCTGGAGCGCCTGCGGCTGGAGCTCCATGATGAGCTACTGGTGCGGGTAGGCCGCAACTATGAGTTGACGCCGCGCGGTGCCGCGCTGCTGGAGGAACTGGGTCAAATCATGCCGCGGCTTGCCCGGCTGTGGGCGGGAGAGCCTTTCTCACCGGCGCACAGCGAGGCGCGTATCCGCCTGGCGATGACGGATTATGCGAGCAGTGTGCTCCTGCCGCCGCTGGCGGAGGTATGCGGGCGGCTGGCACCGGGCATCACGCTGGAGGTGATTCCATGGCATGAGCGAGCCCATGAGGATGGCTCGCTCGCGGCAACGCACCTGACCCTCAGTCCGCTGGCGGTGCCCTCAACGCTGCACGTGGAGCCGCTGTTCACGGACGTCTTCCTCTGTGTTCTCGGCCGCAGGCTCGGGCCGCGCAAGGGCTCGGTCCGCATCAAAGAGTACCTGAGCTTCCGGCACATCTCGGTAGAGACACAGCCGCACCAGCAGAACCTGATCGACCGTTCGCTCCGGGAGGCGGGCCTGCAGCGGCGTGTGGCGGTGCATCTGCCCTACTTTCTCGCGGCAATCCAGATGCTGGAGTCGACGGACCTGGTGCTGACGATTCCTGCCCGGATTGCTGCTCCCGCGCGGGCGCTGCTGGATCTGCCGTGCCTGCGGGCACCGAAGGAGATCGCGCCGATCCGGTACTCGATGGTGTGGCATCCGCGCTTCGATAGCGACCTGCTGCATGTGTGGCTGCGCGAGACGGTGCGATCAATCTTTGCGCAAAAGAGCGAGTGATTCTGCCCGCTTTCGCGAATGAACCGGCGGTGAGCGCCTATGACGAATCTTCCGGTTTCTATCAAGCGTGTGCCCGGGCCTGCGCCTGAGTGGGACTGGTCAAGCGGAAGCTACGCTCCATCCGGAAACGTCGTGGACAGTGTGAGATTGCGGTAGCGTGCTGCTTCCTCAGAACGCGCGGTTTCGGCGCGTCTCACGTATGTCTCTGCTTTGCTGCCGAGGATGAGCCGCTTCGGCACGTCGTTTGTATTCGCAAGATGCACGATGACGGCGGCGATCTTTTCCGGATCGCCCTCGTGACCGCTGGCGCGCAGGGCATTCAGCTGCTCGTAGAGGGCACCGACCGAAGCTTTGTACTCGGGCAGCAGATCGGGCGATTTCTCGCTTGCCGTGTGACCGAAATCTGTGCGGATGCCGCCCGGTTCCAGAGTGCACACCTTGACCCCGAACTGGGCAACCTCGTCTGCGAGCGAATCACTGAAGCCGCCCACAGCAAACTTTGCGGCGTGATAGGGAGAGTTGCCCGGGATGGTCATCCGCCCGCCAATGGACGACACCTGGAAGATGTGACCGCTCCTCTGCTTGCGCATGAGGGGCACGGATGCGCGTGTGGTGTAGACGACACCGAAGAGGCAGGTTTCCACGATGTCGCGAAACTCCGCGGGGGTGGTCTGCTCGAAAGGAGCGAAGTAGCCATAGCCAGCATTGTTCACCAGCACGTCCAGCCGGCCATAGGTGTCGACAGCAGCCTGAACAGCGGCGTTTGCGGCGGCCTCATCGCGGACGTCGAGCTGGACCGGGTGGATGCGCTCGCCGTACTGCTCTACAAGGGTGTTCAGTTGTTCGATCCGCCGTGCTCCCGCAACGACGCGATCGCCTGCGGCAAGAGCGGCCTCTGCGATGCTGCGTCCCAGCCCACGACCGCTGCCCGTTACCAGCCAAACCTTGTCCATGTGCATCACCTCTGATCTCTCTATGAGACGCATGAATGAGTGAGTGGTTGCTCATTTACGTGCAAGGAAGCGCTATCTTGCCATGCGCCAGAAAGCCTCAAATCCCTTTTCGATCAGGGCTGTCTTGCCCCTTGCGTTTTTCGCAATCGTATCCAAAACCGCATCCTGCATGGCACCCATGACCGAGGGAGCAAAACTGGAAGGCAAGCCCTGGAACGCACCGCGCGTGGCGATCTCGCGCATGGCCCGGGCTACAGCACCGCTCTCGGAACCGGCGCGCTGCCTGGTGATGTCCGTGACGATGTCGGAGACGTTCAGTTGCAGGGAGACCTTGCGCTCGTCGGGTTGCTCGATGGCCCAGCGCATGGTTTGGATCCAGACGTGCCGTGTACGTTCGCGCAGCGAATCTGCATGGGGGAATCCGGCATCGATGCGACGGTGCACTCCCGTTTTCAGCTCAAGGTACAGGCCATTCAGGAGCTCGTGTTTTGTCGGGAAATAGGTGAAGAGCGTTCCCTCGGCCAGGTTGGCACCCTTCGCGATCTTTGCGGTTGAGGCGCCAAGACCGGAACGCGCAATCTCGCGCACGGCTGCCTGCAGGATGGCCTGCCGCTTCTCCGGGCTTTTTGCTCTTGCCATCAAGCGATGCTAGCGCAGCATGCCGCCACAGCTGAGCGGGAGTTGCGGCGCGATCGCCGGTAACGAGGAGCTGCTGTCAGGACCGCTGGGCAGAGGCCGATGCCGGGGGCGGCAGCATTCAGCTGACGCCGGGCGGCCCGGCCCCGTTGCTGTTCGCGGAGCGCGTGCCGGGCCATGGGCGAGAGAGGCCGTGGTGGCGCTGGCTGCGGCGTATCGAGAGCAGGCGGGGAATCTCCGGCTGGGCGCGAGGCAAACCCTTGGGCAGTACCTATTGCCGGGACTGATCGCCCAGCCGGGCGGGAGCGTGGGCGCGTTCCGGAGCTTTCTCCTGCGGAAAACGGCAGAGATGGCGCCACCAGCGACCGGGAACGTGCCGAGGCGGAAAGATGGCTAGCGAGGCTGGATCGGGAGGGGTCTCGGAAGGTGCACGGCGGCGGAGGTGTTCCCGGCGGGCACGGTGATGGGCACGGCCTCGCGGAGGTAGGGCTTGAGGGCAGCGGGGTCGGACCAGTCGAGGGTCCAGCCGTCGTCGATGGCGATTCCAAGATAGCGGCCCGGCACGACCTGCGGGAGCGAAAAGGATCCGTCGAGGTCGGTCTGGTCGCGGCGGAAGAGGTCGGAGTTGGTGTCGATGACGGGCTCCTGGGTCTCTGTCCGCGAAGCGCTGAGCGGGATGAGCACGACCATCGCACCGCCGTTCCCGCCGGAATCGCGCTTCGCGAGGCCCTCGACGACGCCGAGCCGTGCGGAGACGGTGAGGGTAGCGGAGAGGTTTTCACCGGTGGCAAGCTGGAGGGTGCCGCCGGTGCCGTTGCGGGCCGCCCGGGCCGTGGCTGGCTGTGCTGTGCCCGGTGTACCTGGGTCTGCGCCGCTGCTGATCCGTACGGCGAAGTAGGCCTTGCTGTTGGCAAAGAGAACAGGCCGGTAGTTGCCGGGCGGGAGATCGCGAAACTCGGCGCGGCCGTCGGGGGTGAGTTCTGTGTTGACGGGTGTGCTGCCGCGGCCGCCGCGCAGGACGAGCTGCGCTCCGGAGGGCAGGGGCGAACCTGTGATGTCCTCGACGGCCAGGGTGATGGATCCGGTGGCGGTGCCCCTGTTGCCGGGAAGAACAGTCGAGCCGCTGCTGAGATGGACAGAGGCGACCGTGGTGGCGGAACGGCCGCCGCGAAGACCGGGTTGGGTGACCTCGTACTCCCCAGGGGCGAGCCCGGCGAAAACAATGCCGTCCCCTTTCAATTCCACTTGCGTGGAGACGGGGCGGCGAAGGGTGTCGAAGATGCGGCGCTCCAGGCGCGGTGGGGCGCGGTTGGGCGTTGTCGTGGGCACGGGCAGCGTGAGCGTCAGGGCAGGAACAGGAGTGAGGTGGAGATCGATGGAGACCTGCTCGCCACCAACCAGCGGGATGGCCGTAGCCTGGTCGCTGTCTGGCGTGCCGGCATAGAAGGTGAGCGGATAGGCGACGTCGAGCGCGGGATCGACCGGGGCGGCGTTGGCCTGGTGCTCCGTCGGGCGGGTGTGGATGGCGTACCAGGGTGTGGCTTCGACAGAGAGGAAGTAGCGGCCGGGCTGCAGGTTCGGGAGTTCGAAGCCGCCGAGGTCGTCGGTCTGGGCACCACCGGCCTGAAGGATCTCCGGGGTGCCGGAGTCACGGGTCTGACGGAAAAGAGAGACAGTGGCGTCGCGCAATGGGTCACCGGCATCGTCAGTGATGCGGCCGAAGATGAGCGAGAGCGGTGTGAGCTGGAAGCGAAGCGTGTCGGTGGGGATGCCGGCCCCGGTCACGAGCGCGGTGGAGAACTGGTCGTGCTGCTGGTAGGAAGCGGGCAGGTAGCCCCTTTGCGAACCGCTGAGGGCGAACTTCCCCGCGGATACGCCGGGGAAGCGGAAGCGGCCCTCGGCATCGGCCTCCGTGGTGAGCACGGGTCGGCGGGTGCGGACATCATCCAGCTGCAGGCGGGCGTGGGGCAGAGGGCGGCCACCGGCGGAGCTGGTCACGGTTCCGGCAATGATGTATGGCCCGGCGGTGGCGGCTTCGGAGGCCTGCGCTTCTGCGGTTCTTTGCGGTGCCGGGCGAAGACGGGGTGCCGTGCGGGTTCCCTGCGCGGTTGCGCAGGGAGGCAGGATGAGCAACGCGCTCAGGACAGGTCCGAGAGCTTTCGGGAAGCGGCGAAGCGGGTTGGCGGTCACGGGGCCTCGTCCAGCAGATTGAGATCGGCGGTGGCAGACTCGCCGGGCTGCAGGGTGAGGATCTGCCCCGCGGTGCTGTAGCGGCGTAGCGCATCGCTGTTGCGGTACTCCGGCTCTTCCATCATGGGATTGCGCAGGGCGAGCGCAAGATACTGGCCGGGAGGGATGGCGTCGAAGCGGAAGGTGTTGCTGCCGGCGGTGATGGTTGTGGTGAGCGTGTTGCTGAGCGTGTTGCTGAGCTGGCTGAATGGGTAGAGATAAATGTAAACGCTGGAGATACGCTGGCCGGTCGAAGTGGACGGCAGCTTGAGTGTGCCGGTCAGGGAGGCGGTGTCGTCGCGCAGATTGATCTGGATTGCAGGCACGGAACCGCCAATGGGGATGACGAGCGGCTCGGTGGCGAGGTCGGTGCCGCCGCTGGTGGCGGAGGCAACGTAGCCGCGGCTGGCGGAGGCAGAGATAAAGTAGCGGCCGGGAGAGGCGTCCCTGATGAGGTATTCGCCATCAGGACGGCCGGGAGCGTGGCGAAGACTGCCGCTGGGGCGGCGCTGGTTCTCTGGGCGGAGGAAGAGATCGAAGCCGTGGGCGCGGCGGCCGTCGTCGTTGCTGTCGGAGGCAGGGCCGAGACCGCCGCCGATGAAGCCTCTAGGATCGGTGCGGGCCTGCTCTGGCCTGGTGAACTGCTCATGGACGAAAACTGGGATGGCGGGATTGGGCGTGAGCGCGATCGCTGGCAGGCGGACGGGTGCGCCCTTGATGGTGAGCTCGGCCCGGGCGAAGCTGGTACCTGGATTGCTAAAGCTGGAGGCGGTGACGGTGTACGTGCCGTCCGGCAGTGATCCCTCGATGCTGGAGCTACGCGGGTCGAAGCCGAGGGAGAAGCCGGAGCCGGTGCGGGTGTCCTCAACGGCAACGTCGATGCCGGAGTTCTCCGGCATGTCGCGCACGGGAATATGCACGGCAAAGTAGGGTGCGGGCTGGAGCAGCATCTCCGCACGCTGCGTGCTGCCCGGGCCGAGATGGATGGCGTCCGTTGCACTGCCGGAGGCAGTGTTTGGGAAGAGCACAGGTGGGTACTCGGAGGTGACCTCGCGAGGCATGCCAAGGTCCGGAGGCTCGGTGGACCACTCACGGGACATCAGCCGGTAGTCGCCGGCGGAAAGGCGGCTGAAGCGTACGGTGCCGTCGCGGCCGGTGGTGCGCACGTCATGCTGGCTCCAGGAGGCGATGCCGTTGGAGACAGTGCGGCGGTAGAGCTGGACGGGCACGCCGGCGGCGTTCTCTGTGCCGGTGGCAGTGACGTGAGCCTCGATGACGGACTCCGGCGTGATGCGGATGGCGTTGTCGCGGCTTGCAGGGTCGATTTCGTTGGCCCTGCCGTCGAGCAGATAGCCGGGCCGGGAGGCAAGCAGGAAGATGCGGGACCCCGCCTGCGCGGGCGTGGAGAGATCAAAGGCGAAGTGGCCGTCGTGGTCCGTGAGTGCGGCAAGCCCGCCGTCGCTGCTGCGGACGAGGGCGCGCGCGACGGGCGCACCGGTGATGGCGTTGAGAACAACGCCGTTGATACGCTGCGACGGGCTGGCGGTGGGTGCGGTCTGAGCTGAAAGGCACCCAGCAAAGAGGCAGAGGAGCGCGCCCCGGCAGAACCCTTTACGGAGAGCGCGGCGGTTCACTGGTCTGTTCCGCCTGTGGGGCGGCCGGTAGTTTTGCTGCCGCGGATCTCTCATGGGCTATGTGCGCTGACAGGATAGGACACTTGGGAGCTCGTCGTTCCTAAGATCCGATGGAGGTTTGACGCTTTTACCACCAGCTCGGATGTGAGTGCCCCGGTTACGTTTTTGGCGGGTGTGATGGGTGTTTACCAGGCCTGGAAATGGCTGTCGCGATGGCTTACCTGGACCGCTGTGCCGAAGAGGGAGCTGAGGTGGGTAGAGGTCAGCAGGTCTTCTTTAGGGCCGTCGGCGAGCAGGCGGCCGTCGCGCAGGAGGAGGACGCGCCGTATCTCAGGGATGATGTCTTCAAGCCGGTGCGTGATGAGAAGAAGACCGGTTCCTGCCTGTGCGAGCCGGCTCAGGGTGTGGCGGAGATCTCGCTGCGCGGCGAGGTCGAGGGTGTTGGAGGGTTCGTCCAGCAGCAGCGTGCGGAGGACGGTGTCCTCGGATTGTGGCGCGCTATCCTCGGATTGTGGCGCGGTATCCGCAGATTGTGGGGCGAGGGCGCGGGCCAGCAAAACACGGCGCTGCTGGCCGCTGGACATGGCCGAGAGCGGGACGCCGGCAAGCGACCCGGCACCGGTAAGCGCGATCGCCTGGAGAGCGCGCTCGCGCATGGCGTTGTTGACGTGGAGGTTCGGCCAAAGGCGCGTCGAGGAGAAGAAGCCGGTGAGAACCGTCTCCAGGCCGGTGTTGCCGAGCATGGCGGGGCCGGGCGGGTCGGCGGAGACGATGCCGAAGTGCCGGCGAAGCTCGCTGACATCCCAGCGCTCCCGGCCGAAGATGCGGAGATGCATCTCCGGGGTTCGCAGCGGATAAAGCTCGCAGCTGACCATGCGGATAAGCGTGGATTTGCCACAGCCGTTGGGGCCGACGATGGCGACACACTCGCCCCGTTCGATGCGCAGGGTGAGGTCGTGGAGGACGGTGCGGCCGTCGCGGGCGACGGAGACGTGCCGGAGGTCGAGAAAAGGCGGTGCGGGGGAGGATGGCGGCATAGAAGGCTTCCTCGATCGTAGCGCGGGCTTGCCCGTGTGTGTGTTGATGCTGGATCTGCGATTCACAAGGCAGCGGCCAGCGCCCCTGCCCAGTGTGGCAGGCCAGTGCGCCGGTTCAGTCCAGTGGTTTAGTGCAGCGGGCCGGTCTGGAAGGAGGTGACGCAGATGTGGGCGCTGTTGTACTTGGAGGCAAGCTCGAGCATGCGTTTGCCGTCGGTGC
Organism: uncultured Terriglobus sp.; assembly: GCA_964246865.1. Classification (GTDB taxonomy): domain Bacteria; phylum Acidobacteriota; class Terriglobia; order Terriglobales; family Acidobacteriaceae; genus Terriglobus. The sequence continues at coordinate 8,415 of CAXTSF010000049.1, read as the reverse complement.
TGGGCAGCAGCGCTGAGGAGTAGTTCGGGCAAAAGTTGTCGTAAGCGGACGGGACGGGGACAGGCGCGGGTTGTGTGACCCACGGACCGGAGCCGTCGAGGCTTGTGCTCGAGAAGAACACCTTGCCGTTCTCCGGAGAGACCGTGCCATCCTTTTCAAGGAGCACCTGGCCGATGACAAGGATCTGACCGGTCGGCTGCGCGCTGAAGGTATTTGCCGGAGAGTGCTGGAAGTACTGCCCCGTGGTGCTGACGATCTTTGTGCCATCGCCCTTGGGGTCGCCAAAGTTCCATCCGTCGCTGGAGGTGCGGCTGTATACCGTGCAGCCATAGGTGGCACCGCAAAGCTCGTTGGTCATAAAGTAGCGGCTGTTGGGGAGGGGGCCGCTGACGACGATCATGCCCGGCCGGCCCTTTGGGTCGAGGCTGCGGATGACGTCGGACTTGTCCTGCCAGTGCAGGCCGTCACGGGTGCGTATGCGGATGAGCTTCTGGGAGCAGCAGGGATCGGTCTCGTCGGAGACAAACATGACGAGGGCACCATCGGCACTGACGGTAAACTCCGGCTCCCAAAGGCCACGCTGCGTACCCGGTTTGGTGGTGGGCAGTTTGGGGCCGCCGAAGACAGGCGCGGCCAGATAGTGCCAGGTCGAACCGCTGTCTGTGGATATGTAGATCTCGATAGACGCCTAAAAATAAAAAAAGTCGGTACCGTGCATCACGGGTGTGCCGCTGCCAGTGCGGCTGCGGGCATAGGTTCCGGCGGAGAGCAGAGTGCCCGCGGCAAGGGCGCCAACCGTCCGGGGCACCTCATACAGCGTGGAGCAGCAGACGCGCTTGCTCCCCGGGTGCACAGGCACCGTGGTCACCCTTTGAAAGCTGTGCCCGTCGTCTGTGCTTCGAAAGATAACGCCGTCCGTAGAGGCGATGAGCTGTCCGTTTGCTGCCGCGGGCCCGTGAGAAAGGCGCAGAACACGCGGGTAGACGGTGCCGCCGGGAAGAGGCGTTTGCGCGACCGCGCAAAGACGAAGGATGCACGCGAGAGAGGCAAGGGAGAGACGGGCCGTCATAGGGGAAGACTTCCGGGATGGCCCGTCTTTGTCAAGGTCTCGTTTGTCTAGACGAGCCTCGCGTCGAGAGTGATCTCGGCGGCCTTGAGCAGGCGGGAGATGGGGCAGTTCTCTTTGGCGCCTTTGCTGATGCTGTCAAAGGCCGGCTGGTCGATGCCGGGTACTTTGGCCTCTGTGGTGAGGTGAATTTTGGTGATCGTGGGAGCACCATCGATGAAGTCCAGGGTAAGCTTGGCCGCCGTTGCGACGCTGTCGCCCTTATGGCCCGCCTTTTCCAGCTCGGCGGAGAGCGCCATGGAAAAGCAGGCAGCGTGGGCCGCGGCGATGAGCTCCTCGGGGTTGGTGCCGTTGCCGGTCTCAAAGCGAGAGACAAAGGTGTAGCTCTGGTCCTTGAGGACGCCGCTTTGCGTGCTGAGAACGCCCTTGCCGTCCTTTAGTCCGCCTTGCCAGGTTGCATTACCGTTACGATCGAGTGCCATTGCGCGAATCTCCTTCCGGGATGTCCGCTCCGTTGGATGCAAGCGCGTGGGATGCGTCTCAGCAAGGCGTGACTGACCCGCAGAGCGGCTGACGGCAACGGCTATTCTTCAATGCCGATGCGCTGATGCCGGCCGATGATCAGCGGGAGAGTGGAGCTGCGATCGGCAAGTTCGGCGGGCAGGAGGCCGATGCGTTGGAGCGCCTTGCGGGCAAGCCCGGTGAGCGGCTCGCGGCGAAGATCGAGCGTGCTGACCCAGAGCAGTTCGGCCTCCGCATCAATCGCCAGTTTCTTTGCGGCATCGCGGTCGCGAAGGGCGAAGACCTCGACGTAGTAATTGGTACCGACAATGGCGTGACGGACACGCAGGAGCGGCTCCGGCTCGGGGGTGCCTTCCTTTGCGGCCGCGGGCGAGTTGCAGATAGGGGGCAGCTCCGTCATGCCGGGCATGAGCGATAGGTGGTCAGGCCGGCGGTGGAGTAGCACCTCGATCTCCGTGCCGCCGCCATTGCGCTTGCCGGATTTGCGCTCCACCTGACGTGTCACCAGGGCGTAGAAGGCGCGCTCAGAGCGCATCGGCGCGCGGGCGGGTGCGATGTGTTCGCCGCGTGTCCGGCAGAGCGCGACAACGGGACACTGGAGGCACAGTGGATTGCGGGGAAGGCAGACCGTGGCACCCAGTTCCATGACGGCCTGATTGTGGTCGCCCGGCGAGATGGGTGCGGAAGGCATGAGGAGGGCGGCGAGGCTGGCGACGAAATCGGCCGTGCCCTGGGTGGCCTCGTCGGGGCGGCCTGCGATGCGGAGAAGCACGCGCTCGACGTTGCCGTCGACGACGGCGATGCGTTCTCCAAAGGCAATCGATGCGATGGCGGCCGAGGTATAGATGCCGATACCAGGGAGGCGGCGAAGATCGGCGGCGTTGGAGGGCAGGGTGCCGCCGTGTTCGCGCATGACGAACTGCGCGGCCTTATGCAGCATGCGGGCGCGACGGTAGTAGCCAAGGCCGGACCAGAGCGCGAGCACCTCCGCCTCCGGCGCCAGGGCAAGGGCGACCAACGTTGGGAAACGGCTGAGGAACTGGAGATAGTGCTCCACGACGGCGCTGACGCGGGTCTGCTGCAGCATGATCTCAGAGACCCAGGTGCGGTAAGGATCGCTGATACCGCGCCAGGGAAGGTCGCGCGCATTTTCGCGGTACCAGGCGTTAAGGCGGGTGCCGAACTCGCGGCGTGCCGCTGGTTTTAGCTCGGTCTCGATCGGGGATTTCTGCTTGAGGGGAGCTCCCATGGGAGTGACTGATTGTAGCGTGCTGAGAGTTGTAGCGTGCTGAGAGAGGAAGGGGGCCGCGGCGGGGAAGCCAGTATCGTTGGAGGCGTAGCAGCAGCCATCTCAGATCAGGGGCAAGCAGCGGAGGCAATGAATGGTCCTCTGTCGCTTCCAAACGGACCGCCGCAATCGGACCTATCGGCGTCTAATCGCATCTGATCCGGCAGGAGCGTTTTGCCAAGATCACGCAGACCAACGAATATGACGCCTTTCGCAGGCCGTCCAAGCCTTATGCGTTCGAGCGCTACAGCTACTGAGGCGCGCAGCTCATCCCGCCTGCGAGCTCCGGCGGAGGCGTTCCCGCACCTGGAGCATGTGGGGTTTGAATAGCATCCATGTGGAGATGAGGCGAGTGTGAGCCTGAGAGAGCGCAGAGAGTTGCTGGCATTGGCGGCGGGGCAGAGTGTGGGCGTGCTGGTAACGCTGGTGCGGGTCGCCGGCTCGAGCTACCGTGCGCCGGGCGCTCGTCTGCTGGTGCTGCCGGACGGGCGGACCGCGGGAACGATCTCCGGTGGCTGCCTGGAAGCGGACCTGCTGCGGAAGGCCCTTTGGAGGGTGCGGGACGGCGCGGCCATCGAGCGCTACAACACGAGCTTCGACGACACCGCGGAGATCCCGTATGGGCTGGGTTGCGGGGGCGAGGTGGACCTCTTGCTGGAACCGCTCGGGACGCAGGAAGCGTCCGCTCTGTTGGCGGCGCTGCAGGCGACGCTGGATGGTGCCGACCGGCGTGTGCTGACGGTGCTGCCCCGGGTGATTGGAGAACAGACAAATGCCCTACATGGGAGCCATGCGGGGCGGTTTGGCAGGGTCGTGCTTGACGCCGCCGGCGACGTGCTCTTTGCGTCGGAGCATATCGCGACGGAGACGGTTGTGCTGCTGCGGCGGCGCATGCTGGATGCGAGCTTCCCGGAGCCGTCGGCACGAGAGCGTGCGGGTGAGCGGACCGAATTGGTTCCCGGTGCATTTCCCGAGCGGCTGCGGCCGGCACAGCGGCTGGTGATCTTTGGCGCGGGTGAGGATGCGCGTCCGCTGGCGCGGCTGGGTGCGGACATGGGATGGACGGTGGTCGTTGTCGATGGACGCGCGCAGCAGGCGCGGGCGGAGCGTTTTCCGGAGGCAGCAGCCGTCGTGGTGGCGCACTCCGTTGCAGCGGTCGCCATGTCGCCGGCGGATGTGGCCGTGGTCATGACGCACTCCTATGAGCAGGACCGGCAGGTGCTGACGGAGTTGCTGCGGGTTGGACCGAGATACGTGGGCTTACTGGGTGCGCGGCACAGGTCGGCGTTGCTGTTGGAGGAGGCGAGTTCCGCCGCGGGCGTGCCGCTGGCGCGCGCAGTGGCACAGGTGGCCGCGCCCGTGGGCCTGTCTTTCGGTGGGGATGGGCCGGAGGCGATTGCACTTTCCATTACAGCGCAAATTCAGGCCGTGCTGCAGGGCGGCGGCGAGGCCGTGAGCCACAGGCGCATGGCTCTGGCCGAGGTGGAACGCCTGCTGCAGCAGGAGGGTGCCTCTGCGATCCGGCGGGAGATCTGTGCGGCCGATCTTTCCCGGGCGGAGACGCGCGAAGAGACACGCCCCGCGTCGAGGGTGGCGTGAGCGGGAAGACGCCTGCCGGATTGGAAGCGCGGTGAAGATAGTGGCCGTGGTGCTGGCGGCGGGGTCGTCCTCACGGCTGGGCGAGCCGAAGCAGATGGTGCGCTACCGGGGTGAGTTGCTGCTGCACCGGGCGATCCGCACGGCTGCCGAGGCGGGTGTAGACGCGGTGTTTACCGTGCTGGGCGCAGGCGCGGATAAGGGATTGCCAGTTCTGGTGCCTGCGGCGTTGCAGAGTGTGCATCCAGATATCCCGATTGAGATGCTGACGAATGAGCAATGGCGGAGTGGGATGGCGAGCTCGGTCGCGCTGGGTGTGGCGGCGGCGGAGCGAGCGGGTGCGGATGCGGTTTTGCTGATGACGTGCGATCAGCCTCTGGTGACGGTGCCTCACTTGCGGGAGCTGATCGAGATGTCTGGTTCGCAAGAGACGGTGGCTTCGACGTATGCCGGGCGGCGTGGCGTGCCGGCTGTCTTTCCGCGAGGGTCCTTTGCCGCGCTAAAGGCCCTTCTGGGCGACGAGGGCGCACGCACACTGCTGCGGGGGCTGGAGGTGCGTACGCTTGTGCTTCCCGGTGGCGAGATGGATGTCGACACGCCGGCGGACCTTCAGCAGCTGCGCGAGCTTGAGGCGGGTGAGTAGTTCAGGGGATTGCCGCAAGGCCAGCGATACTCTGGCACAGGGCTAGGTGAGCGTATGTCGATGGGATCTGCTCTGCGCGAGGCTGTGCTGGAGGCGAATCTGGAGCTGCAACGGCGGGGGCTGGTGCTCTATACGTGGGGGAATGCCTCCGGCATTGACCGGGAGGCGGGAATGGTGGCGATCAAACCTTCCGGTGTGCCGTATGAGCGAATGACGGCCGAGGACATGGTCCTGACAGACCTCAAGGGGCATGTGCTGCGGGGCAAGCTGAAGCCGTCGTCGGACCTGCACACACACCTGGTGCTGTACGCAGCGTTCCCGGAGATTGGCGGCGTGGTGCACACGCACTCGGAGTTTGCGACGGCGTGGGCGCAGGCAGGGCGGGCCATTCCGGCGCTGGGAACGACGCATGCCGACTACTTCCATGGTGAGGTGCCGCTGACCGCGGAACTGACCGATGACGAGATCCGTGGCGATTACGTGCGAAACACGGGCGAGGCAATAGTCCGGTGTTTCCGTGAGGGATCGTTGAGTGCATTGGCCGTGCCGGGTGTGCTGGTGGCGGGCCATGCGCCCTTTGCCTGGGGCAAAAACCCGGCGGAGGCGGCGTATCACGCAACGGTCCTGGAGGCGGTGGCGCGCATGGCGTACTACACGGTCACCCTGAACGCTGCGGGGCAGGGCGTGTCGCAGGCGTTGCTGGACCGGCATCACTTCCGCAAGCACGGCCCGGGTGCAACGTATGGGCAGGGGTGATGAGACTGCGCGGAGGGCGCCGGCTGTGTGACGTTGGCGGCGGCGCTGGCTATGATGCCAGACATGTATACCCGTGAGCGCGCATGGGCGCTGTTGAACGAGTGGACGCAGTCACGAAGCCTGATTAAGCATGCGCTGGCGGTGGAGACCTGTAACGCGGCATATGGGATGCAGGAGGCCGAGCGGCTTGGGCTTCGGGGAGAAGCGGCCGCGGCATTCCTAGAGCCCTACCGGATTGCGGCTTTGCTGCACGACTTCGACTACGAGCGGCACCCCTCGGTCGAAGAGCACGTTTGGGTGGGAGATCGTGTGCTGGAGGAGCAGGGATGGCCGGAGACGGTGCGGCACGCGATCCGCGCGCACGCCGGATACACGGGGACGCCGCGGGAAAGCCACCTGGACCGTGCGCTGTTTGCGTGTGATGAGCTTTCAGGATTTCTGACGGCGTGCGCTCTGGTGAAGCCGTCGCGATCGATCGCCGATGTGGATCCCGCAGGCGTGCGCAGGAAGATGAAAGACAAGGCGTTTGCGCGTGGAGTGCTGCGGGAGGATATCGTCGAGGGTGCCGCCCTGCTGGAGCTTTCACCGGAGGCGCACATCGCGAACTGTCTACGGGCCATGCAGGAGAATGCGGTGGCATTGGGATTGGCCGGCGGGGAGGTCGCCTGAGCGGGCCCTGGGGCCGGTGCTCACGCCCATACGTTCAAGAGGGCGCGCAAGTTTCGCAGGAATGCTTTCATTTCTGTCCCGGGCGGACCGTTATGAGAAAGAAGGCCGATTTTCGTTCAGGGCCGAACTCGAATCGAAGGCCATTGTCGTACCGCGGTACATTCCCCGCGCCCTTGTTGATCACGGCTGACACTGGTGACCCCAAAGCAGACCGGCAGCATCCAACGCGCAGATACGATTGAGGAAAGATGCATTCGGACAACAAGCGAGTCGTGATTGTAGGTGCGGGGCCTGGAGGTTTGGCGAGTGCGATGTTGCTCGCGTCCTCCGGCGTGGACGTAACGGTTGTGGAGAAGCGGGATCACGTGGGTGGGCGAACGTCCACATTCGAGCAGGACGAATTCCACTTCGACTACGGCCCAACTTTCTTCCTGTATCCCCGCGTGCTGCGGGAGATCTTCGCGGCGGCGGGATACTCGCTTGATCGCGAAGTGCCCATGAAGCGGCTGGACCCGCAGTACCGGCTGGTTTTCGGCCAGGGCGGTGAACTGCTGGCCACCAGCGATCAGCAGCGGATGGAGGCGGCGATCGGCAAGCTGTGCCCGGCCGACGCACAAAACTTCATCCACTTCATGCGCGACAACCGTGACAAGCTGCAGAAGTTTCTGCCCTTCCTGGAATCGCCGTTTGAAAGCTGGCGCGATCTGGCGAAGCCCGAGATGCTGAAGCTCCTGCCGATCCTGGCTCCGTGGAAGTCGCTGGATGACGAGCTGCGGAGATACTTCAGCGACGAGCGCATCCGCCTCGGCTTCTCCTTCCAGTCGAAGTATCTCGGCATGTCACCTTTCCGGTGCCCTGGGCTCTTCTCCATCCTGTCGTTTCTCGAGTACGAGTACGGTGTCTTCCATCCCATTGGCGGCTGCGGTGCGGTCACGCGAGCCATGGGCCGGATCTGTCAGGAGATGGGTGTGCGTATCCTGCTTGGCGAGGAAGTGGAGGCGCTGGAGTTCTCCGGGCGAAAGGCGACAGGTGTCCGCACGACTGAGAGAAGGCTGGCGGCGGATTCCGTCGTGATCAATGCGGAGTTCTCCGAGGCAGCGCGGCGCATGATTCCGGCTGGGCTGCGGTCTCGCTGGACCGACTCGGCGATTGAGGGCAAGGATCACTCGTGCTCGACCTACATGCTTTACCTCGGTATTGAGGGCAGGTATGAGGATGTCTCGCACCACACGATCTATCTCGCGAAGAACTATCGGGAGAACCTGCGGGATATTGAGGTAAATCACTGCCTTTCTGCCGATCCGTCCGTGTACGTGCAGAATGCTTCCGTGAGCGACGACACGCTGGCACCTGCGGGCATGAGCACGCTCTATGTGCTGAGCCCCGTAACGCACGACTGCAAAGGCGTCGACTGGGTACGGGATGGCGCTGAGTTTCGCGAGCGTGTGCTGGACCAGCTCGGCAGGATCGGCATGGGCGACGTGCGCGAGCGGATCCGGACGGAGCGGGTGCTGACGCCGCGTAACTGGGCCGCGGAGTTTGCCTTGCACCGCGGGTCGACGTTTTCCATGGCACACTCGCTGCGGCAGATGCTGCACCTGCGGCCGCACAACCGGTTTGAAGAGACAGAAGGCGTCTACCTGGCGGGTGGCGGAACGCACCCGGGATCGGGGCTGCCGGTGATCTTCGAGTCGGCCCGCATCTCTTCGAAGCTGCTGCTGGACGATCTGGGGCTGCAGAGTGCATGGAACTTCACCGGCTCGGCCTTTGACCAGAGTGGATTGAACGATCCAAGTCTGGCCGTGCAGTAGCTCTGACGTTTTGATCTTCAGAGGGAGGCGGCCCATGTGCAGGGGCCGCCTCTCCTAACAACAC
>CAXTSF010000048.1:1001-16232 GCA_964246865.1 uncultured Terriglobus sp. | reverse complement strand
TGAGTTCGAGTTCGAGAAGAGCGGCTACTACAACACAGCCGGCGGCACACTGAATATCCCTCTACGCTTCTTCGACAGGAACCAGGGGAACAAGGAGACGGCGCGGCTGCAGGCGGCGGCGAGCCGCATCACGGTCACGGCGACGCGCAACCAAGTGATCTCCGATGTGGATCAGGCGTGGGTAGGGTACACGCGGGTCAAGGGGCTCTCAGACCGGTTCAGCAAGCACTATCTGGATGAGTCGATCGACGTGCTGGACATCGCGCGTTTCGCCTTTGACCATGGTGGTCTTGCCCTCGTGGACTACCTGGATGCACTGCGCGATGCACGCGCCGCCACCTCCAACGCCCTGAACTCCTATGCGCAGACTTGGAATGCCATTCACCAGTTGAGCGCGGCCGCGGCGACCGAGGTCGCGCCGTAGACGTCACAGCCCCGGCGAGAAGTCGGTTCGCGTGAGGAAGGTGGACTCGATCTTTGCGACAAACGGGCCGTCCTTTTCGGATTCTGCCTTGAGCGCAATCCACTCCGGGTCTTTGCCGAACTGCTCCCAGCTTGCGCGCGCCGCTTCGCGGCTACTGTGGCGCAGCATGTAGATGAGTGTCTTACCTGCGAGCGGCTCCTCCAGAGGCGTCCAGTAGGCCACGCCGTGCATACCGACGCGCGCGAAGATCGCAGTCTCTTTCGACCGGAAGCGCTGGAGGATGAGCGGGAGCTTGCCCTCATTCAAATGGTAGGTGCGCAGTTCGTAGACGGTTTCGTCGGTTTCTGCCATGGCTGTCTCCAGCGGAAGTGCGGCTAAGAAGAGTGTGAGGGCTGTGCTCTTGATTGCGTCGCGCCGGTGCATGCCGCCTGCCTTTTGCGTTCCTGTTGCCGGAAGAGATAGCGGAGCATCAGATGCGGGTGACCAAAGGGGTTCCTGGTGGGCCCACCAGGATTTGAACCTGGAACCAACGGATTATGAGTCCGCTGCTCTAACCGTTGAGCTATAGGCCCGTTGCGCTCAGTTTACAGAAGGGCATGGTTCTGTATGTGGTCCGGCTCTGAGCTACTCGCCTTTCGCCGTGCTGCCAGGGGTGACGCCGGTGTTAGCCGGGGCCGAGGTGCTCAGCTGACCCTCTCTGTTCTCAGGCGTATCGGAATGGACAGCCGTGGGTCCGGGTCCCGCCGTTGCCGGATTTCCGCCATAGTAGCCGGAGGGTTCGACTTTTGCCTTCTTCTCTACTTCGGCTTCTGTGGGTGCGACTGGCTCAGTGTTGTCACTCATAACGGATTGGAACCTCGCGGGTTTGGACGGAGGTGCCGCGCGGGAGGATGCATGACGTGCAAGTTACCCTTGTCCGTTACACTGATGGCAATGCAACGTGAGGTTTGGCAGGGTTTTGCCGGTGGTGAGAGCGAAACCGTGCACGTACGATTTCTTCGATGGGTACGCCTGGCAGCCGGGTATAGCGCTACCGGGTTGATGCTTTCCCTTATCTTTATGCTGATGCCAGGATGGATTACCGCACAGGCTCCTGCAGCCAGTGCGCCGACACCGGCACCGGCCGTGGTACCGCAAACGGTTCAGCCGGCTGCCCCGGTAAATACCTCGCCGAATTGGAACGGGACGAACCAAAGCGGCGCGAGCCGCGGCACTGCTGCGGGCGATGCCGGGCGCCCCGGTGGACGGAACGGGAACGACGGCATGCAGGGCGAGGGGCAGAACGGGACCGGCCGCAATGGGAACCCAAACGCGGCCCGCAACGGCACGGATGAGAGCGCGCGCAGCCGCCCGCAGGACCAGCCATCCGCATTTCAGAACTTTGTCACGGAGGCCGTAGGAGCTCCGCTTCCGATCTTCGGTGCGAACCTGTTTGACGAGGCTCCGAGTACGTTCGCTCCGGTGGGCACGGCTCAGGTGAGCGCCGACTACGTCGTCGGGCCGGATGACGAGGTGCGCATCTCCACCTCCGGCCAGGTGAGTCAGCAGGGCAGCTTTGTCGTGAGCCGCGCGGGAACGATCGACATCCCGGGTGTGGGTGCAGTCCCCGTTGCGGGGCTCCGCTTCTCACAGTTGCAACCGTTCCTGAGGCAGCAGCTTGGCCGGGTTTACCGGAACTTCGAGCTGACGGTGACTCTGGGGCAGCTCCGGTCCATCCAGGTGTATGTCTTCGGGCAGGCGCGCAGGCCGGGGCTCTATACAGTAAGCTCCCTGTCGACGCTGCTGAACGCGGTGTTCGCCTCAGGCGGCCCGCTGCCGCAGGGCAGCCTGAGGCACATCCAGCTGCGGCGTGGCAGCACGCTGATCGTGGAACTGGACCTCTACGATCTCCTGCTGAAGGGCGATAAATCCAAGGACGTGCCGCTGCAACCGGGAGACGTGATCTTTCTGCCGGCCATTGGCCCAGAGGTCGCCGTGGCGGGCGCGGTAACCACGCCGGCGATCTATGAGCTTCGGGACGAGACGACCTTGGCTGAACTGCTTCACCTCGCCAACGGCCTGACGCACACGGCAGCCGGCACGGCGGTACGCATCGAGAGCATTTATGAGCGGCGTGAGCGCGCTATCGCATCCGTAGATCTGACAACCCACAGCGATTACAAGCTGAAAGACGGCGACATCGTCACCGCGGCCGCGGTGAACGAGCGCTTTCACGATGCAGTAACCCTGCGCGGCAATGTGGCCAGCCCCGGGCGGTATGTATGGCACGAGGGCATGAAGCTGTCAGAGCTGTTTCCGGATCGCGATTCGCTGATTACGCGCAACTACTGGCGGCAGCGGAACCTGCTGGGCTTGCCGACTCCGCCGTATCTGCCGGCAGAGGGTAGGGTGGCGGTGAGCACGACACCTTCGAGAAGGGCCGATGCTGCGACAGCCGCGGGCAGTGGTCCGGTCAGCGGAGGCGTCCCTGCCAATGAACCGCCGTCGCCGACGCGCACGAATCTGGCAACTGCCAACGGCGGAGGAACGACGATCGGCGATGCCCTGACGCAGTCGAGCGGCACATTTGGGGCCGTCAACGATGTTGTGCTGAGTGCACCGGACATCGATCTTGCGTATGCCGTGATCGAGCGGCAGGAGCCGGTGACACTCTCAACTTCCCTGATCCCGTTCCAGCTGGGCAAGCTCGTAAACGATCACGATGCCACGCAGGATCTGGAGTTGAAGGCGAACGATGTAGTCACCATCTTCTCCAAGGCCGACATTCGCGTGCCGACGGCGCAACAGACCCGGTATGTGCGGCTTGAGGGGGAGTTCGTGGGGGCGGGCGTGTACAGCGTGCTTCCGGGCGAGACGCTGCGGTCGTTGATCCGGCGCGCGGGCGGGCTGTCCCCGGATGCGTACCTGTTTGCCTCGGAGTTCACGCGCCAATCGACGCGGCGGATTGAGCAGCAGCGGATCGCGGAGTTTGCGGATTCTCTCGATTCCCAGATCAACGGCCAGGTGAATGCGCAGGCAGCCAGCACACTGGACGCGGCCGATGCGGCAAGCCTGAACCAGTCAGCGGAGACGGCCCGGCGGGCTGTGGCGCGGCTGCGGTCGACCCAGGCCAATGGGCGAATCGTGCTCAAACTGAACCCGGATGCGAGAGGTCTCGATGCCTTACCGGATATCGCTCTTGAAGACGGAGATCGCTTCATCGTTCCGCAGCAGCCGAACTCCGTGAGTGTTGCGGGGCAGGTTTACAACGCGGGTGCGTCCATCTTCAGGCCATCACTACAGGTGCGGCATTACCTGCGGGATGCGGGAGGGCCGGACCGCTTTGCGGATGAAAAGCGAATTTTTGTCATTCGCGCGGATGGCTCGGTTGTGTCGAGCCAATACAGCCACGTGGCCAAGGCCGCCATCCTGCCCGGCGACACAGTAGTGGTACCGCCGCGGCTGTTCAGCCGTAATATTCTCCGCGAGGTCGTTGCCATTACAAACATTGTTGGACAGCTGTCGGTAACAGGTGCTGTGATTGGATTGCTGCGGTAGACGCCCATGCTGGCCTTTGAACCACAAGTCGATCGGCAAACGGAAGAGGAAGGGGTCGATCTGTTTTCGATCCTGATGCCGATTGCGCGGCGCTGGCGCTTCCTGGCCGGCATGACACTGGTCTTTGCATTGCTGACAGTGCTGGGCAGCCTGCTGGTCACGACGCGATACTCCGCGCATGCCACCTTTCTGCTGGACACGCAGGATCCCGGCAACAATGGAGGCAGCGGCTTCAACATCGTCTTCGGGCGGCAGGCTGACCCAACCGTCTCGCTCCTGTTCAGCAACACCGTTACGGATGCCGTGGTGACGAAGGCAGACCTGCAGGCACTGGAGACCGATCGAAAGCGGCAGGACCCTGTAACCCTCCGCAACGAGGTCCGAAGCGAGCTGAATGCGGTACGCACACCGGATGGCTTGTATATCGTGACGATCGCGGACAAGAATCCGGAGCGCGCCATCACGATTGCCAACGGCTACCTCGCTGCCCTGCAATACATGAATGACAAGATGAACTTCGATGCGGCCGCGCACTCGCGCGAGTTTTACGAGTCGCAGGTGCAGAGCGAGCGCGTGTTGCTGGAGAAGGCAGAGGCCGAGCTAACGGCCGCTCAGCAGCGGACGGGGTTGCTGCAGCCTCAAAACCAGACCGGCATCGCCCTTGGCACGATCGCGGCGCTCAAAGGGCAGATCACAGGGCTCGAGGTCGAACTGGCGTCGGCGCTGCAGGGTGCAACGGAACAGAATCCGGCGGTGGTCCGGCTGCGAACACAGATCGCCGCACTGCAGGCAAAGGAGACCGCCCTGCAGCATTCGCTCCAGAGCGTGAACAGGGCAAGTGTGCCGGTGCAGAACCTCGAGCTGCAACGGCTGCAGCGCAACGTGAGTTACCACGAAGGCCTGGTAAGTTCATTGGGCGCGCAGTTTGAGCGGGCACGCATTCAGGAGACATACACCTCGGGCCGTGTGCGTGTGGTGGATCGTGCGGCACCGCCGGCACAGAAGACGCTGCCTAACCGGATCCTGCTGGGTGCGAGCGGAGCCATCGTCGGCCTTTTTCTCGGCCTGGTGATCGTCGCCGTGGCGCACTGGCGCGCGGCTCTGTCGGCCAATCCTCTGAATCGCGAAAAGATGGTCAGGCTTCGCAGCGCCCTAAGCGGGGATGCGCGCGCATGAGCGATACAGGGCAGGAGCGAAGCGACAGGCGAGCAAGCGCAACCGCCGAAGTGCCGCGTCGCAGAAGACACACCTTGCCAAACCTCTTTGCTGCCCTGCTGTGCTTATTCCTGGTGCTCTTCCCTAAAGGCGGCATTCGCCTCTTCGGGATTCCAGAGACGTGGGGGTACATGCTGATTGCCCTTTCGTTCCCTCTCCTTCTGCCGTTCCGGATCTTTGTGCATCCGGTCCGGTTCTTGCGGCGGCAGATCGTAGCCCTGGTACTGCTGATTCCCTTCTGGGTCATCTTCACCTTTGCCTGGCTGCGGAACGGAACCGACGGGTATACCGGCCTGGCAGGTGCGATCAGTATCGTCGTGGGCCTGGGTGCGCTGCCGGTCGCATTCCTCTGGATCTACCCCGGGTTCCTGCCGTCGGTAGAGGCTCCACTGCTGGCGAGGTGGCTTCGCTGGACGATCCTCGCCGCCGCGATCTTCGGTATCTTCCAGTTCTTCTGGCGGCCGCTGGTTGGATCGTTCATCCAGGTACCGTACCTAACCGTGAACGCGGGGGATGCGCGCGACTTCGAGAACTACAAGATGATTGCGCGCGGCGCTTTCTTCAAGCTGATCTCGACATACAACAACGGCAATATCTACGGAACGGCGACGCTGATCCTGCTGCCCCTATTCGATGTTGTTTCGCAGCGGCGATGGCAGCGGGCGGTTCTCCGGGCGGCGCTGTTCCTCACGCTGTCGCGCACGGTATGGGTAGGCCTCGTGGCCGATCAGTTCTTTCCGCTGATCGCCATGCTGTTGGAACAGGCAAAGACCTTTCCGGTCTTGCGGCTGCGCGCGGCGCGGAACAGGCTGCTCTTTATCGCGGGCGCAATCCCGATTTTTATCGCGCTCGTCGGTGTGATCGGGTACGACCCGCGAGCGTTCCTGCTCGACCAGAGCCTGGGCGGGCGGTCCTCACAGATCGTCTCGGCACAGAGCTTCACGCTGCTGCCGAGTGTGCCTGTCACCTTCTTTACGGAGATCATCTATCTTTCGGCACTGAACATGCTCGGTCTGGCCGGGTTGGTCGGTATGCTCCTCATCTTTGGCGGGCCGCTTCTGGTTCTCCTGTTTGACAAGCGCGCCCTGCGCGATCCGTTTCGGCGCGCGGCCTTGAAGGGTCTGCTGATTTATGCGCTGATCGCGTGCTCGGACGGTGGGATCAACTTCATACCGATTCTTGCGTTCTACTGGTTTGCCTATATGGTCTTTCTTTTCGGATTTCCCACCACAGCCGTTGCGTCTACCGTCACACAAACCAGTCCGGCCGGCTTTGCCCTGCCCGCGGCGCCGCTCGTGCTGGCGGAGGCATAACGTGGAGCACACAGCACCCATCCTGGTGACGGGCGGAGCCGGCTTCATCGGATCGAACTTTGTGCTGTCCCATCTGCGACGGCAGGACGCCCCACCGGTGGTCAATCTGGATGCGCTGACCTATGCCGGCAACTGGCAGAACCTGCAGACCTTGAGCGATGATGAGCGCCACACCTTTGTACATGGAAACGTCCTGGATGCCGCCCTGGTGCGATCGCTCCTGGAGGAGCATCGTCCGAGAGCCATTCTCCATTTCGCCGCGGAAAGCCATGTGGATCGTTCCATTCACGGACCAGCCGCATTTCTGCGCACCAACATCGATGGAACATTCACGTTGCTGGAGGCTGCGCGTGCCTGGATGGATCAGCTTCACGGGCGGGAGCGGGAGCTGTTCCGGTTTCTCCATGTGTCGACCGATGAGGTCTACGGCACACTCTCGCCAAAGGATCCGGCCTTCCACGAGGAGACCCCGTTTGCTCCCAATAGTCCATATGCCGCGTCCAAAGCCAGCAGCGACCATCTCGCGCGGGCCTGGCATCACACCTACGGCCTGCCCGTGCTGATTACCAACTGCTCAAACAACTACGGTCCTTACCAGTTCCCTGAGAAGCTGATCCCCCTGGTCATTCACAACGCACTCGCGGGAAGGCCGCTGCCGGTCTACGGCGATGGACAGCAGATACGCGACTGGCTGCACGTGGAGGATCACTGCCGTGCGATCGAGACAGTGTTGGCCAGGGGCACGCCCGGAGAGACGTACAACGTGGGCGGCAACAATCAGCAGGCCAATCTCGATGTGGTCCGGGCAATCTGCGCGCTTCTGGATGAGCTTGCCCCCGCAGCCGCTTCCTACGGGGAACAGATCAGCTTTGTACCGGACCGGCCGGGCCACGACCGGCGCTATGCGATCGACTGCCGCAAGATCGGGCGCGAACTTGGATGGGCGCCGGTCGAAAGCTTTGACACGGGCCTGCGCAAGACCGTCGAGTGGTACCTGGCGAAC
Organism: uncultured Terriglobus sp.; assembly: GCA_964246865.1. GTDB lineage: Bacteria > Acidobacteriota > Terriglobia > Terriglobales > Acidobacteriaceae > Terriglobus. The sequence goes on along the minus strand of CAXTSF010000048.1, from coordinate 8,740 downwards.
CGGCGCTGGGTGGAGAATGTGACAAGCGGGGCCTATCGCGAGTGGATCGAGACAAATTACGAGAGCCGCGAGGTGGGAGTTTGAGAGGAATTCTGCTGGCCGGCGGCACAGGAACGCGGCTCTACCCGGTAACGCAATCGGTCTCCAAGCAGCTGATGCCGGTCTATGACAAGCCGATGGTGTACTACCCGCTCTCCGCTCTGATGCTGGCAGGCATCCGCGAGATCCTGCTGATTTCAACGCCGTCAGACACGCCCCGGTTCCAACAGCTGCTCGGCACCGGCGAGCAGTGGGGACTCGACATACGCTACGAAGTGCAGGCGGCTCCGGATGGACTGGCGCAGGCGCTGCTGATTGGCGAGCGATTCCTTGCCGGCGACGCCTGCTGCCTTGTTCTTGGGGACAACATCTTCTACGGGCATGACTTTGCACGGTCTCTGCGCGAGGCCGCGGAGCGTGTCAGCCAAAAGGGTGGCGCAAATGTGTTCGCCTATCCGGTACACGATCCCGAGCGGTACGGCGTGGTGGAGTTCAACGCGGACCGGCGGGCGATCTCGCTGGAAGAAAAGCCCATCGAGCCAAAGTCGCGATACGCGGTTACAGGCATTTACTTCTACGATGGCCATGCCGCACGCCACGCCGCCAGTATTCAGCCCTCCGCGCGTGGCGAACTCGAAATCACGGACCTGAACCGTATCTATCTGCAGCAGGACCAGTTGCATGTGGAGGTGCTTGGGCGCGGCATCGCGTGGCTGGATACGGGCACGCACGATTCCCTTCTGGAGGCGTCGCTCTTCATCCAGACCATCGAGAAACGGCAGGGATTGAAGGTGGCATGCCCCGAAGAGATTGCGTTTCGCCTCGGCTGGATCAGCGCGGCCGCCCTGGCCAGCACCGCGGAGGATTACGGCAAGAGCAGCTATGGCGACTATCTCCGGCTGATCGCGCGGGAGACGGTGTACTGATGCGGGTGCGCGCGATGCCAACAGCGCAAGCTCCCCGCTCGCTGTGGTTCGGGGTCGTATGCATCGACGCACCCTGACGATCGATGCGCGCAAAATCATGCATTCCGGCATTGGGCGTTACCTCCGCAATCTGCTGCCGGGTGTGATCCCGAGAGTGAACGCAGACCGGATCGTGCTGATCGGGGAAGCCCGGGAACTTTGCGCGATTGCGGAGACCGATCCGCGCTGCACCCTCTGGCAGAGCGGGGCGAGACCGCACAGCCTCGCAGAGCAGATGCTGGCATTGGCATCAAACATGCAGCAGACGGACGTGCTGTGGGTACCGCACTACAACCTGCCCCTCTTGTATCGCGGAACCCTGGTGACGACCCTGCATGACCTCGCACCTCTCGATCTGCCGGAGATCTTCGATCACGCTGCCAAGCGCTATCTTGCGGGTCTTCTCCTGCAGCAGAGTGCGGCAAGATCCGCGGCGATTCTTACGCCCTCACAGTTCAGCAAGGACCGCATAACTGCCCGGCTCCGGGCGGCTCCTGACCGGGTGCACGTGACGCCCCTTGCTGTCGACCCGTCGTGGCCTGAACTCACGGGAGTTCCAGAACAAGGAACATCCGCGAAACCCTATCTGCTGTTTGTCGGCAATCTTAAGCCGAACAAGAACCTGAGTACGGTGGTGGAAGCCATGGAACTGCTGGGATCTGCGCCGGCCCTCAACCTCGTCGTTGCCGGCAAGACAGAGGGATTCCGCACCGGTGATAACGCTGCGGGACAGGCTGCGAGGAGACTTGGCGAGCGCATCAGGTTTGCGGGCGAGGTGTCCGATGCGGAGTTGATCGGGCTCTATCGTGGGGCGGCGATGCTGGTGATGCCTTCGCTCTACGAAGGTTTTGGACTTCCTGTGCTGGAGGCCATGCGATACGGCTGCCCTGTGGTGACTTCAAGGACAACATCCCTGCCGGAGGTTGCAGGCGATGCCGCCGTGCTGGTCGATCCGCGTGACCCGGCCGCTCTCGCCGACGCAATACGCAGGGTGCTCCATGCGGGTTGCGCTGCACAGATGCGGGAGGCTGGGTACCTGCGAGAGCGGGAGTTCCGGTACGATTTCGCCATGGAGCGCACCGCGGCCGTATTGAACGACGTCATGGACGCCGCCGTTTGAGACCCGCACTGTTCCTGGACCGGGATGGCGTGATCAATGAGGAGGTGGGCTACGTCTCCTGCTCCAAGCAGATTCGTTTTGTGAGTGGGATCGCCTCGCTGATCCGGACCGCAAACGCCGCAGACTGGCCGGTGATTGTGGTTACGAACCAGGCGGGCATCGGACGTGGCCTGTACACAGAGGCGGAGTTTCAAACTGTCATGGAAACCATGCAGGAGGAACTTGCCGGGGCCGGCTGCCGGATCGATGCAGTCTACTTCTCGCCCTTTCACCCCGAGCATGGCCTGGGCGTCTACCGACGCGATTCGGAGTGCCGGAAGCCAAGACCCGGGATGCTGCTGAAGGCTGCGGAGGAGCACAACCTGGATCTGCGGCGGTCTTACCGTATCGGTGATCGTCTCTCAGATATGGAAGCGGGTATGGGGGCAAAGGTCGGCTCCCTGTTTCTTTTCAGCCAGGCGCGAGCCTCCACGATGGTGGAGGAGAGCAACTTCTCCTGTATCCGGGGTCTGCACGAAGTCGAGGAGCAGCTTCGCCAGGCGGCGCAGCGGTATGCGGCTGGATAAGGTCCTGGTCTCGATCTACGTCGGAAGTGGTATGGCGGTATACCGCAAACGCGGCTACTCCTGAGAAAGGGCTAATCAAATTTGGCCCCTCAGGTGCTCCGGCCATGTACAAGCAGACAACATAGGCAGGCGATGCGTTAAGATCACTGAAGTACCGCACCAGTACTCCATGGGTAATATGCACCAGCAGACTTTTACGGGAAGCTAGATCAGACCAGGATGCAGGCAGACGCGAACTTCGATTCCGGTGTAGGAACTGCGGAACTCCTCTATGAGGGCGCGATCCATACTGGGTCAGCTCGTCTCCGTAGTTTTCCAGCCTTTACCAGTCCGGCTGAGCAGACCAGCTATCTTTTCTGGAAGCGTTCCCTGGAGCTGCTCTTGATCGCACTGGCCGCTCCCGTACTGTTACCAATCTTCATCGTGCTGAGCCTGGCCGTGGTGATTACGTCGCCCGGACCGGTCTTCTTCTCGCATCGGAGGATTGGTCAGGGCGGCAGCTTCTTTTCCATGTGGAAGTTTCGAACCATGTGCGCCAATTCTGCTGAGGTACTGGATCAGCATCTGCGCGGGAATGCAGCAGCACGGGCGGAGTGGCGGGAGACGCACAAGCTGCGGGACGACCCCCGCGTGACGCCGCTTGGACGTGTGCTCCGAAAGTACTCGCTGGACGAGCTGCCTCAGATCTGGAATGTCGTCACAGGGAAGATGTCCCTGGTTGGTCCAAGGCCGATTGTGGCTGCAGAGGCAGAGAAATACGCCGCAGATTTCCCCTACTACCTTGCGGTCAGGCCGGGAATCACCGGACTCTGGCAGACCTCAGGACGATCGAAGCTGACCTATGACGAGCGTGTTGCGCTGGACCGGGTGTACGTGGAGAGATGGTCGCTGCTGATGGATCTCAAGATTCTGGTGCGGACGATCGGGAAGGTCGCCAACTCGGACGGGGCCTTCTAGTTTGGCTCACGGGAATGGCTCATGAGCGAGCCGCTGTGGCAGGCAGGCTAGATGTCTGTGCCGCGCGTTGCAGTTGTGCACCACTGGTTTGTGAGCCGTGGCGGCGGAGAGCGCGTTGCTGAGTGTCTGGCTGCGCTGCTGCCCTCGGCGGACCTATTCACGCTTGTCGCGGATCCACAAGCGCTTCCGGCGACTCTACGTACACGCAAGATCCATACGTCGTGGCTCCAGAGAATGCCGGGCGCGGTCCAGCGGCACCGCCACTGGATGCCGCTGTACCCGGAAGCGGCGCGCTCGCTGGATTTGCGGGCGTATGACCTTGTGGTCTCCTCCGATGCGGGTCCTGTGAAGGGTGTTTGGACCTCCCGGACGGCGATACACATCTGCTACTGCCACTCTCCCATGCGGTATCTGTACGACAGCTACGAGAGCTATCGTGCGGAGATGCCCCTGCTCACCCGAACGCTGTTCACCTGGACCGCGGGACGTGTGCGGCGAGCCGACCTGAAGGCCGCCCGCCGCGTGAGCCAGTTTGTCGCGAACTCACACTACATCTCTGAGCGAATCCGGCGTATCTACGGTCGTGCATCGGAAGTGATTTATCCGCCGATCGATCTGGATCACGCGCGGATAAGCACGCCGGGCGAGCACTATCTTTGTGCAGGCCGGCTGGTGCCGTATAAACGCACCGACCTGGCGGTGCTTGCCTGTAAGAGGCTCGGGCGCAAGCTGCGTATCGTCGGTTCCGGACCGGAGATGGAACGGCTGCGCAGGCTTGCAGGGTCGGAGACAGAGTTTCTTGGAGAGCTCTCCACCGAGGCGCTCTTTCAGCAGTATAGCCAGTGCCGCGCGCTGCTCTTTGCCGCCGACGAGGACTTTGGCATGGTTCCGTTGGAGGCGCAAAGCTGCGGCCGGCCCGTGATTGCGTTCGGTCACGGCGGATCGCTGGAGACAGTGCGCGCCGGTGGAGTTGCAGAAGAACGAACAGGACTCTACTTCGGAGAGCAAACCGTCGATTCCGTCCTTGAGGCGATACTTCGGTTTGAATCCCAGGAGGGTCAGCTTCGTCCCGAGGCGATGCTGGCGAATGCGGCGCGCTTTGGGACGCCCATCTTTCTGCAAAGAATGCACAGCCTCCTTCGCAATGCGGCACCCTTTGCCGAGAGCCTGCTTGCGACGCCAGAGATGGCTGCCAGCATCGTTCGGTGAAGAAAGCCTAGAATCGGCAGATCATGGAACCGATGCGGGAGATGCTTCGCAGCGTACTCGGCCGTTCTCTTCGAGCGCTCTCCGCAGAAGACCGCCTCGCGGCAGCGTGGCCCGTAGCAGCAGGTCATGGCATTGCGGGAAAATCCTCTGTTGTTTCGCTGGACGGGCCGGTGCTGACGGTGGAGGTTGCGGATGCGGCATGGCAGAGCCAGCTGAACAGCATGCGTGGCGCCCTGATGCATGACCTGATGCGGATCGCACGCACAGACCTGACCGATATACTTTTTGTGGTGAAGGGGCGGCCCCTCAAAACCCGCGTCCCGAAGAGAAACGGCGGAAGAGAGCAGCGATGAAGGTTGAAGTCGAAGAGTTGGATCCGAACGCCGCTCCCGAAGCGCAGGCGCACCCGGAACGCGCGAGTGTGACCGTGGCGGACGTGCGGCATGTGGCTGCACTGGCGAGCCTGCAGCTGACGCCCGAAGAAGAGTCGCGCATGCAGCGGGATTTAAATGCCGTGCTGGCTCATGTGGCTGCACTTACGGCAGTCAATACGGATAGCGTTCCGCCTTTGGCACAGATCAGCGAACTCTTCGAGGTTGCGCCAGAGCTGGCGGGATCTTCCCTGCGAGCGGACGAGCCACGACCGTCTGTGGACCGGAGCGCCGTGATGCAGGAGGCACCAGAAACGGATGGACGCTTTTTCAAGGTGCCGCGGGTGATCGAACGATGATCGCTCCGCCGCGCACCATCGCGGATGTTCATGCCGCGTTGCACTCGGGTTCTGCAACCGCGACAGCTCTGACGGAAGCCGCACTGGCTCGGATACGCGCCGAGGACCGGCAGGAGCCGCAGCCAATTCACAGCTTTCTTTCGCTTGCCGATGAGCGCGCCCTCGCGCAGGCAGAACGGATGGATGCGCGGGTAAAAGCGGGAAAGCCGCTGCCGCCGCTGGCGGGCGTGCCGGTGGGGATCAAGGACGTGCTCACCATGGTGGGAGCACCGGCCACCGCCGGCTCGGCCATTCTAAAGAACTACCATCCGCCCTATGACGCAACGGCGGTGGCAAGGCTGGAAGCAGCGGGCGCTGTGCTGCTCGGCAAGCTGAATTGCGATGAGTTTGCCATGGGCTCGTCCAATGAAAACTCGGCGTATGGGCCGGTGCGGAATCCGCGTGCGCTGGACCGCGTCCCCGGTGGTTCCTCCGGCGGCTCGGCTGCCGCGGTGGCTGCGGAGTTCTGCGTGGCGACGCTGGGTACGGACACGGGTGGCTCGATCCGGCAGCCCGCGGCCTTCTGCGGCGTGGTGGGCGTGCTGCCCACATATGGACGTGTCTCACGTTATGGCCTGATTGCATTTGCGAGTTCGCTCGATCGCGTGGGTCCGCTGACCCACACGGTGCAGGATGCGGCAACGGTGTTGGGTGTGCTGGCCGGCGAGGATGCCATGGATGCAACGAGCAGCCCTCGACCGGTGGAGGACTATGCCGCCGCAACGGAGCGGCCCGTCCGCGGCATGCGCATTGGCGTGCCGAAGGAGTATTTCGCGGACGGCCTCGATCCACAGATACGCTCTGCTGTGGAACAGGTCCTGCGCAATCTGGAAGCAGCCGGCTGCACGACGGAAGAGATCACTCTGCCGCATACGGAGCACGCCGTTCCGACGTACTACGTGCTCGCGACCGCGGAAGCGTCTTCCAATCTTTCACGCTTCGACGGCATCCGCTACGGTCACCGTGCCGTTGGCGCAAATACCCTGGCGGCGCTCTTCCGGGCGAGCCGAGAGGAAGGCTTCGGCGCTGAGGTGAAGCGGCGGATCCTGCTGGGAACGTATGCGCTCTCTGCCGGGTACTACGACGCGTACTACCGCAAGGCACAGCAGGTGCGCACGCTGATTGCGCGCGATTTTCTGCAGGCCTTTACCCGCGTGGATGCGATCGTCACGCCAATCACGCCGGCACCGGCATGGCGGCTTGGCGAAAAGATAGATGATCCGCTCTCGATGTACCTTGCAGACATCTACACGGTAGCCGCTTCGCTTGCGGGCATCTGCGGCATCTCCGTGCCATGCGGCACCAGCAGCGAGGGGTTGCCCATTGGAGCGCAGGTGCTGGCCGGCCACTTTCAGGAGAGCAAGATGTTCAGTGTGGCGCAGGCGATCGAGTCTGCCCAGGCAGGGACTTAAGCGGCTACTCCGACGCGACATCCCCGGCGTTTGCGTGTCCTCTCTGATGCACGCAGGAGGCAAAGGCATGCAGATAAGAGCGAAGCTCAAACAGGTCGTCGCGGGAGGAGCACTGGTTGGTGCCTTCATGCTCGCGTCACCGCAGAAGGCGCAGGCACAGGTCGGGATCGGTGTCGTTGTGGGCGGACCCGCCTACGGCGGCTACTACGGGCCGGGATACTACCCGTACAGCTACCCCTATCCGGTGTATGGACCGCCTGTGGTTTATGGCGGCTATGATGGCCCGCGGTACTATGGCCGGCCGTATGGCTACGGCTATGGGTACGGACGCGGCTATGGGTACGGGCGCGGATTCGAGCGCGGCTATGGTCGCGAGGGGTACGAGCCCGGCTATGCTCGAGGCGGATTCGAGCGCGGCAGATTTGGCCGCAGATAGCTACCGGAAAGGATTTGGGCCAGTGCCGGCTGGCACTGGCCCGGTTCATTTAACCTCTGAGCGGTTGATAGTAGCGGGCCGTCGGATCGGCGCAACCACGGCAGAGCACCCGGCCGTCGCGCACCGTCTCGCGGTGGTAATTAATGCCCTCACCGCAGCTCTCGCAGGCAAGGCGCGGACCTTTGAAGCCAGGGAATTCGTTTGCTGGAAGTGAACCCGTGACCCATTCGGCCGCGAACAGTTCGGTGTCGTTCAATTCGCGGTAG
>CAXTSF010000048.1:0-991 GCA_964246865.1 uncultured Terriglobus sp. | reverse complement strand
AGGCATGCATCTGCTGTTCATTTTTGCCGGCGATCTCCGGGTAGCGCTCGCGTGCCAGGTCCTTGCTGGTCTCCCGGGCGGCAAGCCGCACACCCTCGTAGGTGTCGTCTCCGCGGGTGCGCTGCAGGTCAACAAAGGTGGCGGCCATCTTGCCCCAATCGACAAACTTGAGGGCGCGTTTTCCAAGGCGGCAGCCGGTGACGACACCAATGGCGTCGGTAGCGCAGCGGTCGATCTCGACAAAGGTGACGAGACGTTTACGATCGCGACCCCGGGGCTCTGCAATGCCAAGCAGGGCGCATGCGTGCATGGCCATGCGCACGCCGAGCACCTGGCCCGCGCAGAGATGGCCGTGGGCCGCTGCAGCGTCCTGCAGCAGTGAATGGAGGTCCATCGGTGCGGCTTCCGCAGCAGGGCTACTCATCGTTGTTGTCCCCCTCTTCGACGAGCGCCGTGGACGTTCCCAGGACGTCGAAGCTGAGCGGATCGCCGCCCGTCATCTGTAGGGTGACACGCATTGGTTCGCGCTGCCACCTGGCCGGCGCGCATACCGGCCGCACACGCTCCGGTGCCGGCCATCTCCCCATGGCACGCGAGAGTGCGGCATGGCGGCCGCCGATCTGCCAGACATTGGCGGTGAGACTTCCGCCCTTGGCACCGAGGTGAACACCGCAGTAGGCCGCGTAGTCGCGGTACCAGACAACGTCAGAGACGCTGCCGTCGAAGTCCGGCAGATGCAGCGCGGTGACGTGACCGCTTACCCGGTCGATGAGCAACCACGGACCCGGCTGCCAGACCCATCGGAGGGCCTTTTCACCGGGCAGGGTGTCATTCACGTGCAGCACGCGGCGGACGGCGAAGGTACGCTCCGTAATCTCGTGGGTCTCACCGGTGGTCCATTCCTTGAGTTTGGTATCGACAATGAGCGGGCGTACCCGAAGACTACCTGCCTCGTCCTCCTTGTCCTCGTGGGTGAAGTCCTGTGCCAGGT
>CAXTSF010000047.1:15303-16360 GCA_964246865.1 uncultured Terriglobus sp. | reverse complement strand
AGTTTGAGTTCGGGTCAGCGTTCAGGGCGAGCTTGTATTGCTCAATCGCCTGTGTAGCGTAATCGGATCTTCCCTGGCTCGTTGCGAGGTCCTCATAGATATGCGCCAGGCCGTAATGATAGTAAGCCGCGCTGTTCCCGGAGGACGCCTCTGAAGCTGCTGCGGGAGCCGTTGCCGCCGGCGCCTTCTGTGCGCTGGCCCCCACCAGAAACATGGCCGAGACCGCGGCATACGCCAGTGAAAACTTCATGGAAGGAGACAACGCACGGAGTTCATTCTGCGGATCGGGCATCGGTTCAGCGTCCTTTCGCCTGGGGGTCCGCTCGCACTCATCTGCACCCAGGCATGGCCATGGCATTCCGTCTTATGACCATAGGTTAGACGATTGCCGCCCTTCTGTGGATGCTGTCTCGCTTCCCCTGCTCACAAAGGCCCTACAACTTCTGCTTACCGGACAGTCAGCCATACCGGAAAAGCTCATCCATACCCGGAAAACCTCAGCCATACCGGAAAAGCTCAGCCATACCGGAAACGCTCAGCCGCACCCGAAACGCTCAGCCATGCCGGAAATGTCGAATTCCGGTGAGCACCATGGCTACATTCAGCCGGTTTGCCGCCGCAATCACCTCTTCATCCCGAACGCTGCCGCCCGGCTGGATCACCGCCGTGGCACCGGCCTCCGCCACCACCTCCAGTCCGTCGGCAAAGGGGAAAAACGCATCGGAAGCAGCGACGCTGCCCTCCATCGGCAATGTCGCTTTTGTCGCGCCGAAGCGCGCCGCGTCCACCCGGCTCATCTGTCCCGCGCCAACACCTACCGTCTGGCCGTACCCGCCATCCGTCCGCGCATACACAATGGCATTCGACTTTACATGCTTCGCGACTGTCCATGCGAAGCGCAATGCCGTCATCTCCTCGGCCGTCGGCTGCCGCTCCGTCACCACGCGCATTGTCATCACGGCCAGTCCGGCCTCGTCCTCATCCTGCAGCAGCAAGCCGCCGGAGATCTGCTTGAGCGCGCACCGCTCCGCCGCAGGGAGGATGTTCAGGACTAGCA
>CAXTSF010000047.1:1857-15293 GCA_964246865.1 uncultured Terriglobus sp. | reverse complement strand
GGGGGGGCCCGCCCGCTGCCTCCCCAGCTCCCCCTCCGTTGTTTTGGTGGCGCGCCCCCCCCTCGGCCGCAGGCAGGATTTTCAGCACTCGCAGATTCTTCTTGGCTCCCAGACGCTCCAGCGCCTCCTCGGTAAAGTCAGGTGCCACGATTGCCTCGACAAACAACTTCGCCATCTGCTCTGCCGCCGCGCCATCCACCTCGCGATTGCATCCGATCACGCCGCCAAACGCAGACACGGGATCAGCCTCCAGCGCCCTTTGGTAGGCCTCCACCACACTGCCTCCGGTCGCGGCACCACATGGATTGGTGTGCTTGATGATGGCCACTGCCGCCTGATCGAACTCGCTCGCCAGCGCCCAGCACGCATCCAGATCGACCAGGTTATTGAACGACAGCTCTTTGCCCTGCAGCTGGCGTGCATTCGCGATCCCGCTCGTCCGGCCGTCGGAATACAGCACGGCCCGCTGGTGCGGATTCTCGCCATACCGCAGCACCTGCTTGCGCTGCATCTGGACACGCAGTGTCCGCGGCAACTCCGCGGCGGACTGCACCGCCGGCTCCTCTGTGCTGCCGTCCGGTGCCGCCAAGCCTTCGAGAACGCCGGCAATTGCCGTGTCATAGGCCGCTGTCGTTGCAAAGGCGAGCTGTGCCAGCCTCCATCGCGTCTCCAGGCGAAGCGCGCCACCCTGTGTCTCCAGCTCCGAGGCTACGGCATCGTAATCCGCGATCGCCGTCACCACTGCCACATCGGTAAAGTTCTTTGCGGCCGACCGGATCATGCTCGGGCCACCGATGTCGATGTTCTCGATCACCTCCGCAAAGCGCACACCAGGGCGCTCCGCCGTCCTCTCAAACGCGTACAGATTCACCACCACCATGTCGATCGGTTCGATCCCGTGCCGCTCCACGGCCGCCCGGTGCTGCGCATCGTCACGCCGAAACAGCAGTCCCCCGTGCACCTTGGGATGCAGCGTCTTCACCCGGCCGTCCAGCATCTCCGGGAAGCCGGTCACATCCTCGATCTCCCGCACCGGCAATCCCGCGTCGCGCAATGCCTTCGCCGTGCCGCCGGTCGAGACCAGTTCCACGCCCTGCGCCGCGAGGCGTCGCGCAAACTCCACCAGTCCCGTCTTGTCCGTAACGCTCAGCAGCGCCCGGCTTACCCTTTTCACATCGCTCATACAGCTGCCATCTTAGCGAAGTGCCGCGGCCTCGGGGCCAGCCTAAGGCCGCACTGGCCTTTGCATGAGCGCCTCCACGTATGTCCCCAACAGCTTCACTTCGCTGCAGTGCGCACGCAAGGCCGCCAGGACCAGGGAAGCGCTCGCCGGCGACGGCAGCCGAAGATCGACAAAAAAGACGTACTCCCACGGTCTGCCCGGGACAGGCCGCGATTCGATCCTCGTCAGGTCGGCTCCCAGGGTGGCCAATGCCTGCAGAACCTCCACCAGCGAACCCGGCCGGTGCGCGATGCGTAAGGCCACACTCATCTTGTTCAACTCATTGACCTGGCGCGCCGGCCCTTGCTCCTCACCGCTTCGCACCAACAGCAGGAAACGCGTGAAGTTCTCGGGGTCATCCTCCAGATCGCTCGCCAGGATCTCCGCCCCATAGATCGCCGCGGCTCCGGGTGCTGCGATCGCGGCCGCGTCACGCTCACCCGTTTGCATCAGGTGCTTCACCGCACCCGCAGTGTCATAGAACGGCACCGCCGTCGTACCGGGATGCTCCGCAAAGAATCTTCGGCATTGCGATAACGCCACCGGATGCGACAGCACATGCTTCAGCTGACTCATCTCTACCCCGGGAGCAACGATCAACGCATGGCGAATCCGGAGGGGCAGCTCCGCCGTGATGGTTACTGCATGCTCAAGCAGCAGGTCGTAGTGGTAGGCAACTGCTCCATGCAAACTGTTCTCAATCGGCAGCACCGCTGCATCGGCTTCGCGCGACACAGCGAGGCATTCAAAGACCTCATCCGACAGTGTGCACGGCAGTAATTCGACATGGCCCAGCATGCATACCGCCGCTGCATGACTGTTGGATCCTGCCTCCCCTTGAATGGCTACACGCAAGCACGACTCCGCTCTGGCCGCAACCATGTAGGCTCCCGCCGCAGCAGGAAAGTCATAGATTTCTCACAAAGTGGCAACCTCGTCAGTGTACGTGGCAACAGATGTTGATGTAGCTGAAAGGCTGCGAAAATCACGCCCCGGCCGAGGCCACGGGCAACTGGAGAAGAACGATGCTTTGGACGGTCACAGTTGTTTTGCTGGTACTTTGGCTTGTGGGATTTATCGGGTTCGGTGCGGCTGTTGGCACCTGGATCCATGTACTTCTCGTACTCGCCATCATCTCGCTTATCTTCAACCTCATCAGCGGCCGGCGAGCCATCTAGGCAGGGTCGCAGAAATTCGGTTTACACCGTGAGGGCCGCTGCAAAGGCGGCCTTTCTCGTGATCGACCGCATCTCTATCTCGAAGATGCTGCACCACAGAAGGAGAACTTTATGGATACCGATCAGATTAAGGGCAAACTGCAGAACGCATTCGGAAAGACAGAGGAGCTGATCGGCGAAGCCATCGGCAGCAAGAACCTCTCGCAGGCAGGTGCAGAGGATCGCGTCAAAGGCGCGACGACCGAGACCTGGGGCAACGTGAAAGACACTGCTTCCAACATCGGCAACACCGCTGAGCATAACGCCTCCGTACACACGCACGATGCCTCTACACACGGCGACACCGTCCGCGACCGCATTGCGACTGGTGCCGAGAATCTTAAAGACAATGTGAACGCGAAGCTTGATCACCTCAAGGACACCGCGCGCTCCAGCCGGGACTAGTCCGGCCTTCGCAACGTACTACAGGCCCGCTTAGGCGGGCCTTGTTCTTGCTCACACACGAGGACTTTCTTCTTGAACTTCAAGCCTGCAAGCCGCATCACGAGCCCTCTTGTACTCACGGGAGCCGTGTCAGCCGCGGCGGCTGGTGCGGTACTCTACGGCATTCACGGCCGTGCCTCGCAGGTCTTCGGCCGCTCTGTTTACCGCGGCCCTGGCCGCCGCCGGTCTATCGCGCTCTCCTTTGACGACGGACCCAATCCCGCGACCCTTCCCTTGCTCGACTACCTCGAGGCGGAAGGCATCCGCGCCACCTTCTTCCAATGCGGTCGCAATGTGCGCCGCTCCCCGGAGATCGCCCGCGCCGTCCTGGCCGCAGGCCACGAGATCGGCAATCACACCTTCAACCACCCCCGCCTCTGCCCGCGGCTGGGCTGGCCGCTGAACCTGCACTCACCCGCGTTCATCTATGAGGAGCTCCGCTCCACCCAAGAGATGCTGCTCTCGGAGACTGGCCAGCGGCCCACCCTCTTCCGCGCACCCTACGGTATGCGCTGGTTTGGTGTGGGAGGCGCACAGCAGCGACTCGGTCTCACCGGTGTTATGTGGACCGTCATCGGTCACGACTGGGAATGGCCCGCCGGCCGTATCGGCGACCTCGTCCTCAGCCATGCCGCTCCCGGCGGCATCGTCTGTCTGCATGATGGCCGCGACATCCAGCGCGATCCCGATCTGACGGAAATGCGCATTGCACTCCGCCGGATTGTAACTACCCTCAAGTCACAGGGCTACACCTTCGAGACCGTCTCCGATCTCATGCGCCCCGACGCGCAAGTGCCGGCTGACCCGAATCTTTCTCCTGCATCGTCGTAAGCTGCGGCATACTGGAGTGCGGCCGGTCGGGCTTGTGTCGCCGGCTCCGGACGGCTGCTAGAGCGATGGACCGCGAGTAAGGGTTTTGCTTCCATGTTCATTCCAGGAGAGACAGTTTGGGTTCGACGAGACCGGCGGCGTGGCATCTCCTGCAACTCTCCGACGCTCTTGACCTGGAGTTCGCGACTGCTCTGGCTGAAGATGTACCCGTGACACTGTGGGAGCCGGAACGCAGCACGCTTCCCTTCCGTCACCGCTCACCCATGCAGATTCAGGTTCTCGGCAATCTCTGCATTCGCCGCTTCCCGATTCTGCGTGGCTTCTCGCGCTTTCCGGTCTCCTGGCTCGCGAGGAGCGGTCAGTCGCTGGCGCGCATCCTGCAAACACACTGCCTTTCCCCCGGCGTATCTCCGCTTATCTGCACCTCGCCTTTCTTCGCGCCGGTCGCAAGGCATTGGCCCGGTCCCGTAGTCTACTGGCTCACTGACCGCATCGCCGCATACGCTGGCGTGCGGTCTGGAACCGTACATGAGCTGGACCGCGCCATGATCAGCATCGCAACCCTGGTCTGTCCCAACTCCACCCGGCTGGCGGAGTATCTGACCGTCGAAGCTGGTTGCGACCCCCAAAAGATTCACATCCTCCCGAACGCCACGCGCGCCTCCAACATCCTAGCCTCGCCTGTAGATCGGACCGAGCCACCGGCGGAGATGAGCAGCATCCGCAAACCAGTCGCGGGCGTCATCGGCAATCTCGCCAGCAACATGGACTGGCTGCTGCTGCAATCACTTATCGATCTGACACCGCATTTTGAGTGGCTTTTCGTTGGCCCGTATGACATGACCATTGCAGACCGCCGGCAACGCCGCGCACGGCAGGCCGTCCTGCAGCATTCCCGTGCCCATGCCGTTGGCCGCAAACCCTATGGTGAACTGGCGGCCTATGCGCGTGCCCTGCAGGTGGCCGTTCTTCCGTACCGCAGGAGCGAGCCCACCTATTCCGGATCCAGCACCCGCTTCTACGAGCATCTTGCCGCACTCGCCCCCATGATCGCCACCCCCGGCGTACATGAACTGCTCTCCAAGCCACCGCTCCTGGAACTGGTCCACGATGCGCACGAAGCCGCGGCAGCCATGGAGCGTCTCCGCCTCGCACACTTCGATGACGGCCTCCGCGAACTTCGCTGGCGCGCCAGCCGCACAGAGACCTGGCAGACCCGTGCGATCTCCATGCAACACGCTCTCGCCAGCCGCATGGGCACACAGGCAGCTACGCAGGCGGGTGTCCAAAGCTCCCTATACGCAAAGCAGCAGCGATAACTCAAGATCGTCGGATGGCAGCAGGAGCACACCTTTCTAGCTGAAAGTCGTGTGCGCAACGAGGCGGAACCGGCTGCTCAGCGGATAGCGGCGCCACAACGGATCAAGCTCCACCATCGGTGCCGCTGGCCCAACGCTAAGGGCGGTGCAACAGAACATCTCCCGCAATCGCAACGAAATAGATCGCTGAGATAACCCCGTTCAAAGTGAAGAATGCGGCGTTCAGCCGCCGGAGATCCACCGGCGACACAATCAGGTGCTCATAGAGCAACAGCGTAGCGACCACAGCCACGCCCACACTTGCGAACAGCCCGAGGTGGAAGAGCACAATCATCCATACCAGCAGGGCCAGCATGCAAAGGTGCATCACGCGCGCAATCCGGAAAGCGCCCTGCAGGCCGAACGCCTGCGGTACGCTGTGGAGCCCGTGCGAACGGTCATGCTCATAGTCCTGACACGCGTACAGCACATCGAAACCGGCCACCCACAGCAGCACTGCCAGCGTTAGCACCAGGATCCGCGGATCAAGCCCGCCCCTGACCGCAATCCAGGCCGCGGAAGGCGCAATGCCAAGCGCCAGCCCAAGCACCAGGTGCGACCACCGCGTGTACCGCTTCATAAAGCTGTAGCCCAGCACAATGGCCAGCGACACCGGCGCCAGCAGCAGCGTCAGCCGGTTCAGCATCGCCGCCGCACCGACGAACACCAGCGCGGAGAGGAGCGTAAACCCGGCGACGAAACCTCTCGAAAGCGTTCCCGCCGGAATCGCCCGTCCCGCCGTGCGTGGGTTAACCCGATCGATCTCGGCATCGACCAGACGATTGAACGCCATGGCCGCCGTCCGCGCGGAAACCATGCACACCAGGATCAACAGAACGACGCGCAACGTTGGCCATCCGCCTGCCGCCAGTACCGCGCCCGTCATCGCAAATGGCAGCGCGAAGATCGAGTGCCCCCACTTGATCATCTCCAGCGTCACACGGACATTGCGCAGCAAAGCGGCCATACCCTGAAGTATAGGACCGCTCCTCACTCCACTGGCTCACAGGAGGTTCAGAGGCCGCGGCGGACACCTCTGGAACGAAGCGGCAGGAGTTACTTTTCGCCCCGCTGGCTCGCCACCTGCAGCAGGTTCGTTACCTTGAACGCACCGGGAACGCCGTTCGCGCGAATGCCGGCAACGTCTTTGTCCGCCTGATTGTCCACCACACCGGTCAGTGTAATGTTGCCGTTCACCACCGTGATGCGTATCGGCTTCGCCGGATCGATAGCGTATCGATTCAGCTGCGCGAATCCATACACAGCGCGCGCCGTGTCCAGCCGGATACGGTCATCGTTCGGCGACAGCGGAGCGACCTCGATGTTGTCGATCACATCCTTCACGCCGGGGTAGTGCGACACCAGCGACACCGCAGAATCCTTGTCCGTAGGCCCGTACGCAACACCACCCAGCGTCACCACCCCGTCCTGCACGCCGATGGTAAAGCTGTTGAACGCCGTCGTGCCATAACCAACGCGGTCATACGCCAGCTTCTCCGCCAGCTTGGAGCGCAGTTCATTGTCAGAGATGCTGCTGTCGCCCCGTCCAACCTCGATCATGTTGTGGACCGCGACAACACCCTTCTTATGGTGAATCCTGTGTTCCGCATCCTCTTTGGTCGCGTACACATCCACAGTTCCCGTCAGGGTCACGATGCCATTGCTCACAGCGGTCTTCACGTCAGAGAAGCGCTTGTTCTCCAGACTCTTTTGGACCTCTGCCTGCACCTGCGCATCAGCCGGTGCAACCACGGGCGCTTGCGCCTCCATGCGCAACGCAGAGGGGCCAGCACTCAATCCTGCTACCAGCAGCCAAACGCCAACCCGGCCACATCGCACCATACGCTTCCTCCTTCGAACCTCGCGTGAAGACGAGCCGCCCATGCACGGCCCACCTACTTATAACGCCGCCGAATCTTATACACAACGGAGAAGACCCCGTTCTCATCCCGCGTGGCCACAAGTGACGTGTTCTCGCCTAATCGGTACTGCACCTGAATCAGCTGCTGCGCCGAAGAGTTCACGTTTGTCGCGAAGGTCACACTCAGCTGTGGCGACAGCTGCTGCTCCACCGTGATCCGGGCCGACGAGGTACCCAGCGTGCCCACAAACGCCGGATCGATCTTCACCTTGCCCGCCCCGCCAAACAGCTTGTTCACCCGGTTCGACACGGTCGCATTCAGCGCGCCGCCCAGCAGCGCATTGGTCGTCGGATCCTGCCCCTGCTGCTGCAGCTGCTGTGTGTTGATGGAGGCTTCCTCCTGCGTGCGGCCCAGCGCCAGCAGGTTGAAGATATCGGCCTGGCTCAACGGCGGCTCCGACCGGTACGTTAGCTTGAAGTTCTTCGATGTCCCGTGGACACCGATGGTCACGTCGTAGTTCTCCACCCGCGCCGTCGCATCCAGGTCGATCACCGGATCGATCCGGATTGGGTTGTTGAAGTACACCTGACCGCGCTGCAGCTGATACTGCGTCCCGGCAAAGGTCGCCGAGCCGTCGGTTACAGTCACCCGGCCAAGGATCGAGGGCACCGCCAGTGTGCCTCGGGCTGTCAGGTCCACCGTGCCCGCAATCCGCGCATAGCTGTTCTGGAAGTCCAGCGATGGCGACGACTGCAGCCGCACATTCAACGTGATTTTGTTCAACAGCGAATCAGGATTCGGCGGCGGCGAAACATTGCCGGCACCGCCTGTCACAGAAGCGAAGTCGAACGTCTCTGCCAGTCCAAACCGCGTCACCAGCACATTGCCGGAGAGCGCGGCGCCGTCGCCCGAGCCCTGCAATCGCAGGTTCGCATTCAGCGTCGCCGACACACCGTAGTACCGTATGCGCACCGCCTGCGCTGTCGCCGTCATGTCCGCGAACAACCCATTGCGAAACTGCACAAATCCGGCGAGCTTGATCCTGCCGCCGCCCGAGGTCGCCGTAATGCTGTCCACCTGCAAACGATCGTCGGTGAATGTCGCCGTCCCGTTGATGTTGGAAAGGCCATTCGGGATCTCGGCATACGCCAGGTTCGTGTTCGCGAACGTCATCTTGCCACCGAGGCTGGGCTTTCCCGTCGTACCTCCGGCTGTAACGTTGAAATTCACCTGCCCCGACGCAATGATCTCCGGGTTCAGCGTGTGGGCGATGGCGACGTTCACGTTCCCGCTGGCCTGAAGATTGATTCTCCCGCCCTCGGCCGGCAGCGGCGAACCATCCGCCGAAAAGACCTGCGCCGTCCCGCTCGCCCTCAGGTCGGTATCTTGACCGGTGATCTTCACTGGCTCCAGCGTCACAACGCCGGCCTGCAACGATGCCTTTACCGGTGCCGCACTCGCCAGCTCGATTCCCTGCACCTTCACCCGCAACGGCGTGATGGTCACATTGCCCGCCAGCGCCTGTGGCCGCTTCGCTGGGCCGCTCACATGCAGTTCGCCTGCGATGGTGGAGGTCGCATCCACCGTCGATCCCGTCAGCTTCAGCACCGGTGCCACATCCAGATTCGTAAATGTCGCCGACGCCTCCATCGGGTAATCGCCCGTCAGCTTCACCTGCCCCTGCGCCTTCAGTGCCGCGCTCAGCAGCGAGGCCTGCGCGTTCACGAAGACCACATCGGCGTCGCTGCGCACATCCGCCGTCAGCCCACCCACGGCCTGCTTGTTATAGGTGGCATCCGTGAGGGCAAGATGCGCCTTCAGACCGAGCTGCTCTGCCGTCCCGTTTGCATCCGCCGTGAACGCCAGCACGCCATCCACCGGTGTCCCTGCCTTCTTCACCGCTTGCAGATTCGATAGGCGGATGTCATTTCCCTGCAGATGTGCATGCAGGTGTTTAGAGGTCAGGTTATATCCACCGTCTCCATTCACCTGGACACCCTGCGCCTGCAGCAGTAGTGACGTCGCCGTGATCTCCTGCCCGCGCACATTCACCATGGCCGACAGGTTGTCGTACGCCTGGTCGTACGCCACGCCGTTCCGCAGTGATAGAACGCCATCGCCCTGCAGGTTGCCCAGCGTGCCCGCCGCATGCGCATCCACATGGGCAATGCCCGTCACCGGCAGCTTGCCCTGTCCGGCAAGGTCTAGCACGTCGTGCACCTGCGCGTCAGCCAGCTGTACCTTTGCGTCCACCTGAGCGGCATCGTCGAACGCGTAAGAGACGACGCCACGCTTCACCACCCTGTGTGGCTTCACATAGCCCGAAACGTTCAGCACCGCGGTTCCGCGATGAATGGTCGAGCTCGCCACGGTGACCCCTGCCGGCGCGTACTCCGCATCCGCCACAATCGAGTCCACCGCCACGTCGCCGGCGCTTCCCAGGTGCGCCTGCAGCTGATTCGCCTGCAGATGCCCTTTCACATCCAGCGCATTTACCGGACCTATCACGGTTCCCTGGAAGTGAGCATCCCCATGCAGCACGACTGGCAGGGCACTGCTGCCCTTCTTGCCATTCGCCTTGTATCCCACCGCATTCAGCACCGAATCGAACTCGCCCAGATCGCTAAGGTCCGCATTCAGCCGCAGCTCCGTCGTCGGCGTCTTCGCCGCAAGGCCCAGCGTCCCTGTGGCAATCAGCTGGGTCGCCGGCGTGTGCGCCTCCACGCGCTCAAGCGTCACCGTTCCAGTGGCACCGCTGTAGTTGGCCTTCACCACACCACGCACAGGAATATTTTGCTGCGCTCCCGGCCGCTTCGCTCCCGTTGGCGCCAGCGTCAGGTCCGCACGCGCGGTCACCGACTTCGGCAGCTCGGCCGTGGTACCGCCCCACTCCACATGCACCGGCCCATTCACAGCGGTATCGAAGCCATAGTCGGTGTACTTCTTCGGCTGCGTAATCTCGCCGATCGTGCGCAGCGAAATATTCGAAACCTTGACGTCGACATAGGCATGAGCGCGCTGCACCGGCGTCATCGCCGGCGTTCCCGGTGCGGGCGGTGCCGCGTTCGCGATCTTTGCCGTCGCGTTGGCTGTCTTTTGCCCCGCGACAATCGTTGGCGACTTTGCCGGCGCGGAGGGTGCCGTCTCACCCAGCCAGTTGTTTACCCGCATATCGCCTGCAATCGCGCCGCCACCTGGCAGGTTTGCCGTCAGTGCATTCAGCAGCAGCTCCGTTGGCGTCACCCGCACCTTGGCTCCGCCGTTCACGCCATACAGGTTCACATAGCTGTCGCGGTAGCCGAAGTTCCGCAGCTTGGCCTCGCCGGCCACCAGATACCCCTTCTCGCAATCCGGACTCGGCGGCAGCTTCTTTGTATCTGCCTTGCTCGCTCCGGGATGGTGCCGCGCCCAGAAGCCCGGCTTCTTCTGTGCTTCCTGCGGCGTGATTCCGCACGAGTGACCACCGATATCCAGATCCACCACGCCTGCATTCAGCCCCGGAAACCCGCTCAGCACCGAGATCTGCGGCACCTCCAGATTGCCCTTCACCTGCACATTCCATACTGGGTTGTCGAAGTTCTCTACCCGTGCATTGGCGAGGAGGTGTGAACTCTTTCCCGTGTCGAACAAGATTCTTTCCACCACGATCAGCTTGCGGCCCACCTCGGCCTTTACCTCCAGCCGTGACTGTGCCACCGGCATCGTCTGCATGCGCGTACGCAGATCGCTGACCCCGATCTCAATACCGTAGTGATCCGATTTCGGGATATAGCGCACGTTGATGCCGAGCTGGTTTGCGTCGAGATCGAATGGGATCGCACGATCGTTCACCAGCGCCTCGCCGTTGGCAAGCTCCACCCTGGACGCCTGCAGATCCAGCAGCGTGTCCGTCAGCGGCTCAGTGGACGTGCTCTTCTCCTTGGGAACCGGCTGGTTGGTCGTTCCGTCCTTGTTGATGATCAGGTGGATCCGTGGCTGGTCCACATGCAGCAGCGCCAGCGTGATGTAGCGCATGGCGCCCGTCGAGTTCGTTGCATGCGTAAACAGACTCTTCAGCGTGATCCGCACCAGGATGCGGTCCGCGGACAGGTATGGCGCCTCCCCAGGCCCCTCAAGCCCGTGGATTACCAGGCCATCCGCCTCCACCGCCAGATTCCGCAGACTGAACTGGATACGCTTCAGCTCCACCTTGCCGCCCGTCGCCGTCTCAAGCGTCGAGATCAGCTCCCCGCGCACCCGGCTTTGAAAGTCGTCGGTCGTCGTGTACACCGCCAGGCCGCCGAGCACCAACAGCAGAAGCAGCAGCAACGAGCCTGCAGTCCAGGCAACGATCTTCAGGCCGCGCCTCCGCTTCTGTGCGCGCGCACCATTCTGTGCTCCCGGATCATGCGGTCCGCCGTCCATCCCTTCCCGTCCATCCTCGCGAGCCGGCATCACGGTGCCTCCTCGCCTTCCTTCAACACGCGCACACTGCCACTGTCTCGCAGCGTCTTCAGCCATGTCTCGAGCAGAGCGCTTACCCTTTGCTGCAGCAGCACCTCCTGGATGCGGCTGCGCAGCACGGTCAGGGACGGCGCCGCCACATGCTGCTTCGCATACTCCGGCAGCATCGTGCCCCGGTAGAACTCCTCAATCTGCGCATCGGTGATCTGCACGCCGGACCGGAAGCGCTGCTCGATAAACCGCAGCACCTGGTTGCGCAAGCGCAGCCGGCTGCGCAACTCGTCCTCGGTGAACCCCTTGTCCGTCAGGAACACCTTCCATCCCGCGTCCGATTTGCAGTCCCGCCGCACACACTCCGGCAGATCCGCCCGCAGATCCTGCTCATCCTTCAACACCGCGGCGTCCGTCACCGGTGGCAGCACCAGGCCTTTTTCCTGCTGCAGGATCAGCGTGCGGTCGATCAGCCGGTTCAGCGCCTGCTCCCGCAAGGAATCGCCCTTCGCGATCCGGTAGGGATACAGCCTGGTAAAGCGCTGCTCCTCATCCAGGTCGCTTTCCAGCACCAGATCGCCGTTCACGATCGCGATAATGCGGTCCACCGTGTCGCCACGCTCGGCTGGCAGCTTGTGCTCATCCGCCTTCGCCTGCTCCGCTGTCGCCGGCTTGCCCGTGTCCTGCGACCGGGGCGCGGTTGCCTGACCCAGCGCCGGCATCGTCGCGCACAGCAGCATCAGCGCCGCAACCGGAGCACACCGGAGCCGTTCCCGTAGCGTCATCAGAAGCTTTGTCCGATCGAGAAGAAGAATTGGAGGTGTCCCGCGTTGCCAACCTGGTGGTTCGGCTGCGCCTGCGAATAGTCGTCGATGATGGGGTACACCGGTGGGTTCAGGTTGTAGCTCAAGTCCAGCCGGATGGGTCCCACCGGCGTGTGGTAACGCGCTCCCACGCCCAGCGCATGCGAGAAGTATGCGAAGTCGCACGTGCCCACCGTGGCAAAGCCCGTCACCTGACGGCACGTATTTGAGTTCGGCTGATGGAACCGGGCAAAGGAGGGAAACAGATCACCCGCGTGCAGAAACACATTGCCCATATCGTGGAAGGCCACGAAAGAGACGCTGTCTCCCACCACCGGCAGCACCGTCGCCGGCAGCCGCAGCTCAAAGGTGTTCACGAACACGGCCGTTCCGCCCACCGGATACCCCGTTGTCAAATCGCGCGGTCCGGCAGAATTGATCCCGAAGCCTCGGTGCGATGTTGCGCCTCCGGCATACAGCCGTTCCGGCAGTGGCACCGGATCGCACGACGCATTTGTGTTCAGCAGGTCACCCGTGCAGCCCGCCACGCCAATGTTCGGATTCGTGCTGAAGCTCTTGATGAACCCGATCCGCGTGTTCCGCGCGAAGGTGTACTTCTGCTTCTTGCCCCACGTGTAGTAGCTCGAATGCGTCAGATCGATCCGGTTGAAGTTCGACTGGGCCCCAAAGGCGCCATCCGACAGAAAGTCCGCCACGGACAGGTACTGTCCCTTGGTCGCATCCAGCGGCGAGGGATTGCGTGTGTCGTGGAGCCAGGTGAACCCGGGCCCGCCCACCTGCACCGGCTGGCTGAGCAGCGGAATCAGATTCGCCGTCACCTGCAGGCTGTTGCGGTCCACCGACACCCGGCGGTACGTAAAGTCATAAATGAATGTGTCGCGCTTCGGCACCCGCTGCGTGATCCGGAAGAGGCCCTGCAGCGTGCTCGACTTGAAGGTGGAAATATTCTGCACGTTGGAGTAGCCGCCGCTGATCTGGGATGTCAGATTCGGATGGCCCAGGAACTTCGGCGTATTGAAGGTCGCCGTGCCGATGCGCTCCAGCAGGCCGTATGCCCCGTGCAGCGTGAGTGATTGATCCGTACCGAAAAGATTGATCCGGGTTGCGTCGGCCGACACCCGGAACGACGCTCCGGCCGTCCCGTTCGGCGTACCGATCGAGCCCCCATTCCCGCCCAGCGACTGCTGCGCCCGGATGTTCGTCTTCGGCGTCGAGAGCTGCGCTTCGAATCCCGCGCCATACGT
>CAXTSF010000047.1:0-1847 GCA_964246865.1 uncultured Terriglobus sp. | reverse complement strand
TTACGTCCCAGCGCTTGGCCTCCTGCAGCTGCACCAGCACGTTCTTCCGGTCCGTCAGGCCCTCCGGATTCTGGATCGCGACGTTGGCCTCGTTAAAGATCGCCAGGTCGTAGTACCGCCGCTGCATCTCCACGAGCGCCGATCCGTCCAGCGGCTGCCCTGGCGTCAGCAGCATCTGCTCGTCAATCAGCTTGCGCTTGGTCCGCCGGCCCCCGGAGAGCAGCACCCGGTCCACAAGCACCTGCTCACCTTCCGTCACGATGTATGTAATATTGCTCGCGTTCAGGTCGCCCTTGGGTGCGGTCTGCCGCACCTCTACCCTGGCCTGATCGAAACCCTTCGACAGGTAGTTCTGCAGGATGTTGTCCCGGTCCCCGGACACGGTTGCGAGAGAAAACGGCTGGCCCTCCTGCGCCGTCATCAGCGGCTGGATCTCGGCGAGCCGGGAGGGGTCCACACCGGTGATATCGATCTTGCCGAACTTTGTCTGCGGTCCCTCGTCGATCACCACGTTCACGGTGATACTCGCGATCTTCTTGTCCTGATCGCTCTTTTGCTCGGTCGTCGTGATCTTTACCTGGTTGAAACCGTTGGCGCGGTACAGCGACGTAATGGAGTCCACGTCGTTCGACATCAGCACCGGGGAAAACCGGCCGTTCCGCACAAACGCGTCTGCTTTGACCACCTGCATCCGCTCCCGGATCGTATCCGTCTCGAAGTACTTATTGCCCGAGATGTTCACCGCGGTCACCCGGTACTTCTTACCCTCGTTGGCCACAAAGCGCACCGTCTGCGTCACATTGCTGGGCGGTGGCAAGGGTGCACCATCCGGGCCGAAGTTTCCCTCCGGCTGCGCGCCTTCCACGTGCGCCTCCACCTCGGCGTCGAAGTAGCCCTGCCGCTGCAGAAACTCCTTGATATTATGCGCACCCTCGTTCAGCAGGTCGTTATCGACGGCACTCTCTTCATAGATCGGCAGCAGCTTCTTCTCACGCGCCTTTGACACCTTCACGCCATCGATAACGACCTTCACCACTGGACCCTGATTCGCATTGAAGTCGTAGTCCAACTGCTTGCGGTCCGGCGCATACTGCTGCTTCTGGAGAGAGATCGCCCCCTCCAGCCGCTCCTTCTTCTGGTAGTAGGTTCGCGTGTTATTCAGCGCATTCGGCACCGTATCGTGTGTCACCCGATTCTTACCGTGAAAGAACTTCAGGATCCGCGTCTCGGACTGCAGCTTTGCCTTCTTGCGAAACTCCGGCAGACCGATCCCCGCGTCCCCGGACAGTGTCACGTTGCCGATCTGCGCCTGCTTGCCGATCGAGACGGTATAGATCACATTCACCTGATGGCCATCCGGAATGTGTTCCGTGGAGCTCCGCACATTCACACCGAAGTAGCCGTTCTGCGCCAGCGTTTGCGTCACTCCATCCACGCCCGCCTTGACCTGCGCGTCGGTGTACGGCAGCCCCGGCTGCAGCTGCGTTGCCGCCTCCAGCTGCGAGGTCAGCCGTTCGCTCTTCACGCCTCGAATGCGGATGCGTCCGAAGAAGTAGCGCGGCGTTCCCGCGAAAACCACCACCACACCACCGTCGCGCCGGATCGCGCGCACCTGCAGGTCGCGGTACAGGCCCGTGGTGAACAGCCGCCGCGTGGCCTGCCGCACCCGGTTCGGGTCCAGCGGCTCGCCCACAGTGATATCCAGCGACCCGGGCAGTGTGTCCTTCTCGCTGAAGGTCACACCCTCAAAGCGGACATCCAGCACCTTCCGCCCACGCAGCTGCCACAGCCCTGCCGCCGCCTGATTCCCCTCCTGCGTACCCTCAGCAGCCAACTGCTCCTTTGTC